>NZ_JAAGPH010000064.1:0-41071 GCF_017104705.1 Burkholderia sp. Se-20373
CGAACGCTGCGGCCGCGAGCGACGCGAAACCGGGCGCGGCCGCGAGCGCGGCGAGCGACAGCACGATCCCGACATACATGCCGCCGACCACGCGCGACGCGCGCATCCGGTCGAGCGCCGCGCCGATGCCGAGCGCGCCGAGCCCCGCGCCGACGTTGAACGCGATCTGCACGAGGCCGACGTGTGCACGATCGAGCCCGCGCGCGGCCATCAGCGACGGCAGCCAGTTCAGCAGGAAGTAGAGGACGATCAGCGTGCAGAAGTAGCTGACCCACAGCGCGACCGTCGACGTCGTGCGGCCGTCGCCGAACAACGTGCGCGCGACGCTGGTGCGCGCGGCCTGCGTGCCCGCTACGTCGAGATACGCACGCGATTCCGGCAGGAACCACACGAGCAGCGGCACGAGCAGCAGCGGCCCCACGCCGCCGACGTAGAAGATGTGCCGCCATTCAGTGTCGCCGGCGAGCAGCACGCCGATCACCGACGCGATCACGCCGCCGAACGGGATCCCGCAGTACATCGTCGCGACCGCGCTGCTGCGCGAGCGCGGCTCGACCGCTTCGGACGACAGCGCGATCAGGTTCGGCATCGCGCCGCCGAGCCCGATGCCGGTCAGCACGCGCACGACGACGAGCATCGCGAAGGTCGACACCTGCGCGGTCGCGATCGACAGCAGCCCGAACAGCACGACCGATGCGATCAGCACGCGCTTGCGGCCGATCCGGTCGGCGAGCCGCCCGCCGAGCATCGCGCCCGGCAGCAGCCCGAAGGTGCCCGCGCTGAACGCGATCCCCATCTGCGATACGGACAGCCCGAATTCGCGCGCCATGCGCGGCGCGGCGACGCCGACCGACTGCAGGTCGAGCCCTTCGAGGAGGGCGATCGCGAAACACAGCGCGAGCGTGGTCGCGACCGTGGGTTTTTCGGCAACGTAAGTGTTCATCCTGTCTCCAGTCCCATGTCTTGTAGTCGGTCGGCCCGGTAACGGCCGCCTTTATCAGGCAACCTGATTCACTGGCCGCAAGCGTGCCTGCCGGTATCGTGGCCGGCAGGTCATTGTGTCTGCGTGATGCGATGCGCTTCCGGTTACGCGTAAATCACGTCGGGATCGCGCCGCGCCGGGTCATACAGCGCGTCGATCGTCGCCGCGCGATGCTTCTGCACGGCCGCCTGGTTCAGCGAACCCTTGTCGGTCACTTCGCCGAGATCGAGCGACGGCGGCGTGTCGATCAGCCGGATGCGCGCGACGAACGTCGAACCGCCGCTCGCATTCCGATTCAGCTCGACGAGCCATTGTTCGAACGCCGCGCGCACGGCCGGCGCGCGCAGCACGTCGGTCACGGACGCATCGGCGGCAAGCCCGGCTAGCGCACGGCACGCATCGACGCGTGGAAACACCAGCAAGCCGATATCGTCGCGATTGATCCCGGTGACGACCACGTCCTGCACGTACGGCGCGCCGCTCGACACCGCGTTCGCGCGCAACGGCCCGACGCTGACGAAGGTGCCGCTGCTCAGCTTGAAATCCTCGGTCAGCCGCCCGTCGAACAGCAGCCCGAGCTCCGGCCGCGCCGGATCGGCGAACACGCCCGCATCACCGCTGCGGTAATACCCTTCGTCGTCGAATACGTCGCGCGGATCGACGTCCGCATGCCAGTAGCCGCGCATCACGTTCGGCCCCTTGAAACGCAGTTCGAGCTTGCCGCCGCACGGCACGAGCTTCGCATCGCAGCCGGGCGCGGGCAGCCCGATATAGCCGGCGCGCATCAGCGGCCCCGTCGTGAACAGGCACGACGGCGACGCCTCCGTCATCCCGAGGCCGGCCATGATCCGGATCCGCTCGCCGCAATGCGCGTGGGTCACGCGGTCGAGCCGGTCCCACGCGGCCTGCGACAGGCCCGCGCCGCCGAAGAAATACAGCTTCACGCGCGAGAAGAACGTGTCGCGCAGCGCGGCATCGCGTTCGAGCGCGGCCGTCAGTTCTTCCCAGCCTTTCGGCACGTTGAAGTAGATCGTCGGCGCGATCTCGCGCAGGTTGCGCACGGTTTCGTCGAAGCGGCCCGGCATCGGGCGGCCGTCGTCGATATACAGCGTGCCGCCGTTGTACAGCGCGATGCCCAGGTTGTGACTGCCGCCGAACGTGTGATTCCACGGCAGCCAGTCGACCAGCACCGGCGGTTCGCGCGTCAGTTCGGGCATCGTCTGGCGCAGCATCTGCTGGTTGCTGCACAGCATCCGGTGCGTGGTCGGCACGGCCTTCGGCTGCTTCGTCGAGCCGGACGTGAACAGGATCTTCGCGAGATGATCGGGGCCGACCGCCGCATGGATCGCGTCGATCGTACGCGGGGTGGTGGCGAGCAAGTGCGAGAGCGGCACCGCGCGGCCTTTTCCGTCGGCATCGACATCGTCGTCGTGTGCGACGATCAGCGCCGCATCGGCCGGCAACACGGCGTCGAGCGCGCGCGCGAACGGCGCACGTTCGGCGACGAACACCGCACCCGGCTTCAGCACGCCCAGCGTGTGGCGCAGCTTGCCGTAGTCGGTCGACACCAGCGAATACGCGGGCGAAATCGGTGAATACGGCACGCCGGCCAGCATCGCCGCGAACATCAGTTGCAGATGCTCGAGATCGTTGTCGGACAGCACCGCGAGCGGACGCTCGGCCGACAGCCCGAGATCGACGAGGCCCTGTCCGAGCGCGCGGGCGCGGTCGAGCATCTGCGCGTAGGTGATCTCGATCCAGCGGCCGTCGTCGCCGCGCTTCGCGGCCAGCACGCGATCGGGATGCGCTTGCGCGCCGTTCACGAGGCAGTCGGTCAGGCGCGTCGGGTAGTCGCCGAGCGGTTCGCGCGAACGCAGGTACCACGCGCCGTTTTCCGCGCGACGAATCTCGGCCGCGCCGACGGCGACGGCCGCTGCGCGATAGCGCACGCCGCCGGTATCTTGTGCGCCCTCACCCGGAGGCTTCGCTACATTCATCGTCGCCTCGCTCATATGGGGTAATGACGCGGCGTGGTCTGCACGGTGATCCAGCGCAGCTCGGTGAATTCGGCGATCGACGCACGGCTGCCGAAGCGGCCATAACCGCTTGCCTTCGTGCCGCCGAACGGCATCTGCGCTTCGTCATGCACGGTCGGCCCGTTGATGTGGCAGATTCCCGATTCGATCCGTCGTGCGACCGCCATCGCGCGCGCGACATCGCGGCTGAACACGGCTGCCGACAACCCGAACTCGCTGTCGTTCGCGAGCGCGACCGCTTCGTCGTCGCTGTCCGCGCGCAGGATCGCGACGACCGGCGCGAACGATTCCTCGCGATACAGGCGCATGTCGCGCGTCACGCCATCGACGATCGCCGGCTGCATCGTCGCGCCTTCGACGCGACAGCCGAGCGGCAGCTGAGCACCGTGCGCACGCGCATCCTCGACGAGCGATGCCGCACGCGCGGCGGCCGCCGCGTCGACCATCGTGCCGAGCGGATGGCCGGCCAGCGGATCGCCCGCGACCAGCGTGCGGGCCTTCGCGGCGAGGCGTTCGACGAGCGCGTCGGCAATCGGCCGTGCGGCGATCACGCGCTCGGTCGACATGCAGATCTGCCCCTGGTTGAAGAACGCGCCGAATGCGATCGCATCGACGGCCGCGTCGAGATCGGCATCGTCCAGCACGAGCACGGGCGCCTTGCCGCCGAGTTCGAGCAGCACCGGTTTCAGGTGGGCGGCCGCGTGACGCGCGATGATGCGCCCGACATGCGTCGACCCGGTGAAGTTGATGCGCTTCACGTGCGGATGCGCGATCAGCCGCTCGACGAGTTCGGGGGCGTCGGCCGCCGCGTGCGTGATCACGTTGACCACACCCGCGCCGAGCCCCGCTTCATCCAGCACCGCGCCGATCAGCGCATGCACGCCGGGGCACGCTTCGGATGCCTTCAGCACGACCGTGTTGCCGCATGCGAGCGGCATCGCCAGCGCACGCGTGCCGAGGATCACCGGCGCGTTCCACGGCGCGATGCCGAGCACGACGCCGCAGGGCACGCGCATCGCCAGCGCAAGATTGCCGGGCACGTCGGACGGGATCACGTCGCCGGCGATCTGCGTCGTCATCGACGCGGCTTCGCGCAGCATGTTCGCCGCGAGCGTCACGTTGAAGCCGATCCAGCCCGGCGTCGCGCCGGTTTCGGCCACGCCGGTCGCGATGAACGCGTCGATGCGCGCGTCCATCAGGTCGGCCGCCTTCAGCAGCAGCCGGCGGCGCTCGGTCGGCGCGAGCGCCGACCAGGCGGGAAACGCGCGGTGCGCGGCGTCGATCGCCGCGTCGGCGTCGGCCACGCCGGCCGCCGGCGCACGCGACGCCAGCGCGCCCGTCGCGGGGTTGAATCGGTCGAAGGTACGCCCGTCGCGGGCGGCGCACCACTCACCGGCGATCAGCATCCGTCTGTCGGTCATGTTGTCTCCTGCCTTGCCTGTCTCTTGCGATTACGCCGGCGGGGAAGCCGGCGGCTGCGTCCGCGCTTGTATCAGCGCTTGTAGGCCTGCAGGCCCGGCTTGATCGTCTTGTCGTCGAGGAACTGCTTCAGACCCTGCTCGCGGCCGCGCTCCGGGTCGCGCAGCTGCGCCTGGTCGAGCTTCGCATACAGGTAATCCTCGCACTGTTCCCACGTGAGTTCGCGCGAACGCTTGAAGCCGTGCTTCGCCGCGCGCAGCACGACCGGGTTCTTGTCCATCAGGCGGGCCGCGAGCGCGATCGTCGCTTCACGCAGTTCGGCCAGCGGCACGCTGCTGTTCACGAGGCCCATGTCCGCTGCTTCGGTGCCGGTGAACGTGTCGCCGGTCATGATGTAGTGCAGCGCGCGGCGGTGCCCGACCGTGTCGGCCATCGCCTTGCTGACGAGGTTGCCCGGCGGGATGCCCCAGTTGATCTCCGACAGCCCGAACACGGCTTCATCGGCCGCGATCGCGAGGTCGCACGCGACGAGCGGCGAGAAACCGCCGCCGAAGCACCAGCCGTTCACCATCGCGATCGTCGGCTTGTTGTACATCCGCAGGCGGCGCCATTGCCATTCCGATGCGTCGCGGCGCACTTTTTCCTGCAGTGCGTCGGAGCCGCCGTCGATCTCGCGGAAGTACTCCTTCAGATCCATGCCGGCGGTCCATGCGGCGCCCGCGCCGGTCAGCACCAGCACCTTCGCCTCGTCGTCGAACTCGACCGCGTCGAGGACTTCCAGCATCTCCCGGTTCAGCGTCGGGCTCATTGCGTTGCGCTTCTCGGGGCGATTCAGCGTGACCCACGCGATGCCGGCCTCCACGTTCACTTCAACGGTCTGCCAGCGGTTGTCGTACTTGCTCATGTCTGTTCCTGTCGTTCGTTTCCAGTGCGATTCGGTGCGCAGCATTCCTGCTGCGGACGGCTTCATTTAATATCAGGCTACCTGATATTGCAAGCGGCACGCGCGCCGGTGTAAACCCGGATCGGAACGCGGAGAACGCGGCGGGGAAATCAGGGAGCGGTCGGGCGGCCGTCGATGGCGCGGACGAACCGAGCGCGGGCCGGGCGGGCCCGTGTCGTGAAAAGCGGGGGAGCGGTCAGCCGCGCAGGTTGCGCGAGAACAGTTCGAGCGCGCGCTGCACGTGCGCGGCGTCGTCGGCGGAGATGTCGCCGAGCATGCGTTTTTCGAGCGGGCGCAGCACGGCTTCGCATTCACGCAGCATCGCCGCGCCTTCGTCGGTCAGCGTCAGCAGGATGATGCGGCCGTGGGAAGGGTCGGCTTCGCGCGTGACGAAACCGCGGGCGGCCATCACGCTCATCACTTCGTTCGCCGATTGCGGCGTGATCCACGAGCGCTCGGCCAGTTGCGCGTTCGACGATGCGCCGCGCGCCTCGAGCACCGACAGCGCCGTGTATTGCGCGAGCGTGATGCCAAGCGGGGCGAGCGCGTCGGTCATGTGGCGGCGCAGCAGCCGGTCGAGACCGCCGATCACGTAGGTCAGGCGCTGCTGCACGCGCGCCTTCGGCTTGTCTCCGGTCGCGCGGGCGGTGTGCTTCGCGGCGTTCTTCGGATTCGCGGGTTTGGTCGGTGCGGAACTCATGGTGCGGGCGGGATGGAATTGCGGGCCATCTTACCAGCACGTCGGAAGGCGAATCGCATAGCCGTGACATCGATCTCGACACGGGTCACATTCACAATGAGCTCATATAAGTACGAAAATATCAGTCGATCTGCTAATTAAAATATTGAAAATTACCCAATCCCATCTTGAAAATTGTGCGGCGCTTTGATGCGAGGTAAAAGAGTGCCTCATTCCTCGAACGTGTCATCGATGAAGAACGCACAAGGCCTCGAAATGGTTCGACTTGGAGACGCCACCGATCATGGCGGCACCGTCATTGAAGCTGCCAGTGATCTGAAGCATCGTGGCATCGGTGTCGCACTTGACGGCCATGGCGTTCGTTGTCCGAAATGCGGTGGCATTTTCCCCTTGCTCGCGAGTGGCCCACGCACGCATCGCGGCCGGCGCGTGGGTTATCACGGCGACAAGACCGCTTGCGGTGCGACCATCATTGGTCAGCGGACGACAGGGGCAGCGTAAATGGCGCTCTTTGCTCAGGCTCGCACGCTGTCACTTGCGGGCGCAGCGCTGCCGACTTACGGCATGGATGCGCTGCCGGTATTCGTCCCGGTGCGCCTGCAAGGCACCGAAACCATCGGCCGCCTCGACGAATGCCGCTACCTCGTCACGCTGCGCACCGATGATGCCTATGCCGTTTCGCCGAGCCGCACGGCCGATCTCGATCTGGACAAGATAGTCGGCACGGAAGTCACCGTGTCGATCCAGCTCGAAGGCAAAGGTCGGTTCATTCCAGGGCTGGCGGGTGCCGCCGGACTTGGCAATATCGGCGCGGGTACGCGTGAAATTACCGGATTGGTCGAAGCGGCACGGCTTGCCGGTCAGGATCGTGACGCGATCCTGTACGAACTGGAACTGCGGCCGTGGCTCTATCGCGCGACCCTGACGCAGGATTGCCGTCTGTTTCAGGATATGACCGTCGTTGAAATCACCGACGCAGTCCTCTCGAAATATCCCTACCCCGTCGATAAGCGTCTCGGCGCATTCAGGGGCGTCTATCCGAAACGGGACGTACAGCGACAGGCCTTCGAATCGGACTGGGCGTTCCTGCAACGCCTCTGGGAAGAATGGGGAATCTGGTGGTGGTTCGAACACGATGACGGCCATCACCGTCTGGTCCTGTGCGACGCGATGGGCGGACACCAACCGCACGGGGAGGCTTATGAGACGTTGCGCTATCTGCCGCCCGGCGGTCAGCGCATCGACGAGGAACACATTCACACGCTGTCCGTGACCAGTCGATTGACGGCAGGCTCCGTGAGCGTGACGGATTACGACTACACGCGGCCACGCGCGAGGCTGGGCACTACCGCGGAAGACCCTCGTCCGACGGCCTGCTCGGATGGCGAGATTTATGATTGGGGAGACTACAGTCAGCCGCTCGCCGGCGCGCAAGGGCTGACGGGCAAGCCAAACGATACGGAGTGGGAGGCGCGGCACTTCGCGCGTGTGCGGCTTGAGGCGCAGCGCTGTGCCGGGCGACGGGCAAACGGTAAAGGGAGTTTGCGCGGCCTCACGGTAGGCCACACGTTTACGCTCGTCGGCCATCCGCAGCAGGCGGCGAATCGTGAATATGTGGTTGTGTCCTGCACGCTCGATATCGAGGAAGTCGCCGGGCGAGCCGGCAGCGCGCAGACATATCGCGCCGACGCGCAATTCGAACTGCTGCCGACGAACGAGCCGTTCAAGCTCGAGCGCAGCGTACGCAAGCCCACTATGGGCGGCCCCGAGAAAGCGATTGTCGTCGGCCCCGCCGGGCAGGAAATCTGGACGGACCAATACGGCCGCGTGAAGGTGCAATTCGCGTGGGACCGGCAAGGCCAGCACGACGAGAATTCGGGTATCTGGCTGCGTGTGCTGTCGCCTTGGCAAGGCGCGGACATGGGTGCGACGTTCATTCCGCGTATCGGCCATGAAGTGGCGGTGTCGCACTACTACGGCGACCCGGATTTGCCCGTGATTATCGGGAGCACCGTCAACGCATTCCGCCAGCCTGCACTGGACCAGCCGCACAACCACGCGGTGTCGGTCATTCGTGGCCGGGAGCTCCATGGCACGGCGTCCGGCCATCTGGCGATCGACGATACGCGGGAACAAATCCAGACGCAGCTTGCCAGCGACGCGGGCATGTCGATGCTGAGCCTCGGCAACCTTCGGCGCATTACCCGAAAAAAGGGCCGTGCCGACGCGCGGGGCAAAGGCTTCGATCTGCGCACCGACGACTGGGGCGTCGTTCGGGCGTTGAGGGGTTTGTTTGTATCGACGGACGGCCAACCGGGCGGCCCGGGTCATGCGAAGGACGCCAAGGAAGCGGTGAGTCGGCTGACGCGGGCGCACGAGCTGCAAGAAAGCCTGACGAATTTGGCGCAGCAGCACGACGCACAACAACGTGGTGCAGACCAGAACGATGTAACCCGTGCGATCAAGGCGCGTTGCGATGCGATTCGGGGAACACCGTCCGGTACGTTGGACGAATTCCCGGAGCTGACGGAACCCGACATTGTGATGACCGGGCCGGCAGGGATTAGTCTTGCCGCCGAGCGTAGCACCCATATCGCGAGCGCAGAGGATGTGGCGGTGACGACCGGCCGGCATGTCGGGCTTGCCGTGGGGCGTTCGCTGTTCGCGAGTGTGTCGAATGCGTTCTCGCTGTTCGTGCACAAGGCCGGCATGGCGCTGGTCGCCGCAGCGGGGAAAGTGCGGATCGAAGCACAGACCGATGGTGTCGACGTGACCGCCCGGAAAGCAATCCAGATCACGAGCACGACCGACAGTATCCACCTGCACGCGGCAGACGAAATCGTGCTGCACGCGGGAAGTACGGAGGTACGCATCAGCGAACGGGGCTATGTCGTAAAGACCGCCGGCGAACACACGATCCACGCAGGCAGCCATCAGACCGACGCGGCGCAAGTGCGACCGATGCGCCTGCCGGTCACGCCCGACAAATCCGGGGCAGTACGCGGCGCACTTCGTGCTGTTGGAGCATGACAGCGGATTTGCGCTGCCGAACCAGCCGTACCGGGTCACGCTCGACAACGGGCACGTGATCGAGGGCGTGAGCAACGAGCTGGGCGAAACGGACGTGGTGACGAGCCACGATATCGCGTTCGGCACGGTGGAACTGCTGGCGGCGAGCGATCCGGACAAGGTGATTGCGGTGAATCGGGCCGCCATCGTGCGCGAGAACACGACGCCCTACACCGCGCAAGCGCCGAACGCCGACAAACGCACCACGACGATCAAGGGCAAGAAGGTCAGCACCCCGGAACAGGGGGCGACGTCCGAGCGTCAGCCGGCCGCGTTCGCGACCTGCGATCCGCTGAACTTCGGGTTGCGCTTCCATCACTTCATCGACGGGGCTAAACAGGGTGATGCACCTCCTGACATGCCGGTGCGCCGGGATGTCGAGTATCCGGTGGCGAAGGCCTATGCGGTAGCGATCAAGAAGGCACTCAACGGGATCGAGTGGGGCAGGTTCGATACGTTGAGCGGCGAGATATCCGATGAGGCAAAGGAAAGCATCGCGCTCGCGGTTGGCAATGTATTGAATACCGCCCTTGCGGCTGGGCCGTTTGGCTTGCCAAGTGGTTCTTCAGGGGACCCGATGAAGTCAAATGGGGCGACTCCCAAGATCGATATTGTTAATGCAACGGAAGGGGCTGCCAAATACAACATGCGCTCGGATGTCAGTGCATCATTTGTTGGAAACTACTGGGTAATAGGTATCCAGGAGAGAGAAATCGCGAAAATCGTTAAATCATCGAATAATGCGACTTCCTTGGATGGCACGCTGAAGGCATTCTCGGATTTGCTTTATCACGAGGCACGACATTGCCAGCAAACATTCTGGATGATGGCCTTGCTTCAACAACATCCGAGCGACTACGCGATGTTCTCTCAGGCAATGCGAGTGTATGACGACAGTGTGCGCAAAGATGTTTTTTTCGCAGCCGAGAAGACGCGACTCCCAGATGACGCGCGGGTAATGGCTGGGCTACATCGCATGTTGGTTTTTCACTATTACTGGATGATTTCGCACATGCGAAATCAGACGGGCGGAAACTATATGAAACCCGATGTGCCGATCGCACAGGCCGAGGTGTGCAAGCTGTTGAGAGTTTCGCCAGAAACGGCGGCCAAGATGGTGAGATACGAAGAGGGATACCGGAGCCAGTTACATGAAGAAGATGCTTATGCGTGTGCAGAGGTGGTGCAAGCCCATTGGGACCGCCCTGGTCGTGCTTTCGTGCGTAACCCCGGTACATGCACAGGAGGATACGATGCTTCACTTAACGCCATTGGGGGAGGGGTTTGAAATGCAGACGACCGACGAAGAGCAGCGCGTCGCGCTGCGCGCCATCCTTAAAACAGCAATGTCGATCCTGCGCGATGATGCACCGTACGATCCGAAGAATATTATCTTTGGAACAAACTACACAACTTGGACGCACCCTCCGGCAAAAGGGTTTCTTTATAAATACGCAAATCGCTCATTGCATGGGACGAAGATTGAATTTTCCACTGGCGACGATCCGGAAGACTACAGTGAGGATCGCGACAAGGTGAAAATTGTTCCGGCTGGGGTAAGAATTGTCGTTGACGCAAGGGTTGCCAATCTGCCTGACACGGAAATAAAGTCGCTTCTCCAGTTAGAGGACTATTGGGTTAACTCTCGAGGGAATCATCGATATGGGAATGAAATAAGGACGCGCACCCCCGATGCTCCCAACTTGCAGTCCTTTCGCTATCGCTCAAAAGACATCCCCGGGAGCAAATTTCCGATCGACGTCGATCTTGGTTACATCAATCCGGTGGATGGATCATTTCCGCAGCGACTGTGGATAGTCGAGATACGCCGCACATATAAAATCTTGACGCCCGAGGAACGCAGGCAACGTCGCCTTGAAGAGCGGCAGGCGAAACGTCAGAAATACGGCGAAATGAACCTGTGCACTGGCATGCTGTGTCCCGAGACAGGGTTGTGGGAGGGATTCTCCACGAATTCCAGCTCCCACCCATTGGTGGTCTACAAGGGGCGAGCATTCCCCACGGTCCGCACGTTGATGCCTTGGGAGGAGCGCGAACAACGGCGGCCCACCGAGCACGTGCCGGGCCGCTGGATGTGGTTGCGAGAGCCGCACGATCATCCGGCATGGTGGATGCACGACCCGGAATTCAATCAAGCGTGAGCCGGAAAGACGAAAGTCCATAAGCAAAATCGCGTTCAAGACATCGCCTCCGCACACACCGGATGCTTGTCCGCGAGTGGATGGACTTCCCCCGTCATCCGCCGGCCATTCAGGCCGTGCGCATCCCCGCAAACCGCGCCGTCGGCAACCCCGCGTACCGCGTCTGCGCGACGAACACGCCGCCCGCATGCGGGTCGTCGGTCAGCGCATCGTCGCTCAACCCGACGCGCGCGCTCGTCACGTACAGGCGGCCTTCGCCGTCGAGCGCCGTGCAACTCGGCTGCGCGGTCGGCACCGCCACGCGATCCGTCTCGACACCGTCCGGCCCGTAGCGCACCACCCGCCTGCCGCCCCACTGCGCATTCCACAGCCCGCCGTCGCGATCGACGATCGAGCCGTCCGGATCGCCGTCGGCATCGGTCAGGCGTGCAAATGACCGCACGTTCGCGACATCGCCGCCCGCACGGTAATCGCACACGAAAATCTCGCGCACCAGCGAATCGCAAAAGTACATCTTCGTGCCATCCGGCGAGAACCCGATGCTGTTCGCAATCGCGGCCGCAGGCAATGCGAGCCGCTCCAGCGTGAGATCGGCATTGAGCCGGTAGAACCCGCCGACCGCTTTCGGCGGCTCGCTGCCTTCGTCCTTCATCCCGAACACGAACGCGCCCGAACCGTCGCAGCGCCCGTCGTTCAGCCGCGTCGGCAGCTCGGGTTCGACGTCGACGATCCGCGTGAACGCGCCGCTGCGCAGATTGAAGAACGCGAGATGCGTCGCGAGCCCGACGAGCAGCACGTCCGGATCGTCGGTCAGCGCGAAGCACGCGAGCCGCTCGGGCATCGCCCACGGCGTGAGGTCGGAGCCATCCGCGCGGCAGCGCCACAGTTGCGTGCCTTCGATGTCCACCCAATACAGCGCGTGCGTCCTGTCGCACCACGTCGCGCCTTCGCCGAGCGTGTTGCGGGTGTCGGCCAGCAGCGTCGCCTGCCCGGCCGGATGAATCTGTTGCATACCGTCTCCCGATATCTGTCGCTTATGCAGGCGGCCGCGCGTTCGCCAGGGTCAGATCTTCATCGCGCGCCGCTGGTTGCGACGATACTGGTCGAACAGCACCGCGAGCAACAGAATTCCGCCGCGTATCAGATATTGGTAAAACGTCGGCACGTTCAGCAGGCTCATCGCGTCCTGCACGGAGCCCATGATCAGCACGCCGACCAGCACGCCGGAGATCGTCGCGACGCCGCCCGTGAGCGACACGCCGCCCAGCACGCACGCGGAAATCACGCCGAGCTCGAGCCCGACCGACGTCTTCGGGTCGCCCAGGCTCATCCGCGACGCGAGCATCACGCCGGCAAAACCGGTCACGAGCCCCTGCAGCACGAACACGGTGATCTTGATGCGCATCACCGGCAGCCCGGCGAGCAGCGCGGCCTCGCCGTTGCCGCCCACGGCGAGCACGTTCTTGCCGAACACCGTCTTGCGCAGCAGGAAGCCGAACACGACGAAGCCGACGATGTTGCTCCAGATCGGATACGAGATGCCGAGGAACGAGCCGCCGCCGAGATCGAAGAAGCGTTCCTCGGAGATCATCACCGCGTCGCCGTTCGACGTGATGAACGCGAGCCCGCGCACGACTTCCATCATCGCGAGCGTGACGATCAGCGAGTTGATCCGCCAGCGCGCGATCAGCACGCCGTTGACGAGTCCGACCGCCCCGCCCGCGAGCACGCCGCCCGCGATGCCGAGCACGACGCTGTGCGTCGCGGTGATCAGCGTCGACGCGACGACGCCCGAGAACGCGACGATCGACGCGACCGACAGGTCGACCTCGCCGAGCGCGAGCACGAACATCATCGTCACCGCGATCGAGCCGATCAGCGTGACCGACAGCAGCAGGCCCTGGATGTTGCGCGGCGTGAGGAAGTCCGGCACGGTCAGCGACAGCGTCGCGAACAGCACGAGAAACACCATCACGATGCCGGAGCGGTTGATCAGCTGCCACACGCCGCCGCGCGCTCGCACGGGTGCGACGGCGGCATCGGGGGACGGGGAAGTGCGTTGGGGTTGCATTGCCTGGCTCATGTCGTTTGCATCCGGTTGATCGTTGCGGGGCGCTAGCGCGGCAGCGCGAGCTTGATCAGCGCGTCGGGCGTCGCCTGCGCCTTCGCGACCTCGCCCGCGATCCGTCCTTCCTTCATCACGATGATCCGGTCCGACACGCCGATCACCTCGGCCAGGTCGCTCGACACGAGGATCACCGTGCGGCCCGCTTCCGCGAGTTCGTAGAACAGGTTGTAGATTTCCGCGCGCGCGCCGACGTCGATGCCGCGCGTCGGCTCGTCCATCAGGAACACGTCGATGCGTTCGGCCAGCCAGCGCGCGAGCACGACCTTCTGCTGGTTGCCGCCGGACAGCGCGCCGATCGGCGTGTCGCCGTCGCGGGTCTTGATCGCGAGCCGCTCGATGTAGCGTTGCGCGAGTTCGCGTTCACGCCGCCCGTCGAGCAGCACCCGCGCCGGGCTGAAATGCCGGCGCGCGCTGATGTTCAGGTTGTCGGCCACCGACGCGATCGCGACGATGCCTTCCTGCTTGCGGTCTTCCGGGCACAGCGCGAGGCCGGCGCGCACCGCGTCGCGCGGGCTCCCGAATGCCACCCGCTTCCCGTTCAGCTCGACGTGTCCCGCGCTCGGGCGCGCGGCGCCGTACAGCAGCTTCATCAGCTCCGAGCGGCCCGCGCCGACGAGCCCGAAGAAGCCGACGATCTCGCCGCGCCGCGCGGTGAACGACACCGGCTCGGACACCCCCGGCCCCGCCAGCCCCTTCGCCTCGATCAGCACGTCGCCGGCCAGGCGCGGCCGGTAGCCGTACACGTCCTCGATCGAGCGGCCGACCATGCAGCCGATCAACCGGTCGCGGTCGAGATCGGTGACGGAATCGAACGTGTCGATGCGGCGGCCGTCGCGGAACACCGTCACGCGGTCGCACAGTTCGTACACTTCCTCCATCCGGTGCGTGACGTAGATGATCGCGCGCCCTTCCGCGCGCAGCGCGCGGATGATCCGGAACAGCTGCGTGGTTTCGCGCGCGGACAGCGAACTCGTCGGCTCGTCGAATGCGATCACGCGCGCGTCGCGCATCAGCGCCTTGCCGATCTCGATCATCTGGCGCTGGCCGATCGACAGGTACTTCACCGGAATGCCCGGATCGATGTGCTCGCCGAGCCGCTCCAGCGCATCGAGCGCGCGCGCGGCGAGCGTGCGTTCATCGACCACGCCGAGCCGGCTCGGCAGTTGCCCGAGCATCAGGTTCTCGGCGACCGTCAGCTCGGGCACCAGATGCAGCTCCTGGTAGATGATCGCGATGCCGGCCTCGAGCGCCGCGCGCGTCGACGCGAAGCGCTGCTCGGTGCCGTTCAGCGTCAGCGTGCCGGCCTGCGGCTGGTTCACGCCTGACAGCACCTTCAGCAGCGTCGACTTCCCCGCGCCGTTCTCGCCCATCAGCCCGTGCACTTCGCCCGCGCGCACCGACAGCGACACGGCGTCGAGCGCGCGCACGCCCGGGAACGTCACCGTGATGCCGTCGAGCGCGAGCAGCGGGCTGCCCGGCGGCGTCTCGGCGGCATCGTTGCCGGATACGGCCGTCATCGTCTGCGTCGTCATCGCGTTCTCGCCTCGTGCGCTCAGATGCCGAGCTCGGCGCGCACGGCCTGCCAGTTCGCGCGCGTCATCAGCTTGCCGCTCGTCTGCGTGTCGGCCGGCGGCGTCTTGCCGTCGCGAATCCATTCGACGAGGTTCTGCGTGCTGTCCTTGCCGTGGTTCGTCGAGCTGACGGCGATCGTCCCGTAGAAGCCGGTCGGCTCCTTCTTCTGGAATTCGGCGAACGCCTCGCCCGCGCCGTTGATGCCCACGCCGATCACGTCGGCCGCCGGGATATGCAGCTGCTCGGTCGCGCGCACCGCGCCGAGCACGGTCTCCTCGTTCAGCGCGTAGACCACCCACTTCTTCACGTTCGGATGGCGCGCGAGCACGGGCGCGGCCGCACTGAAACCGCCTTCGTCGTCGGTCGTCTTCTGCGGCGCGTCGAAGATGTTCTCCTTGCGGAAACCGTTCGCGAGCAGCGCCTGCGTCGCGCCGTCGGTGCGCAGCTTCGCGGTCGGCAGCTCGTAGTTCGTGATCCGCAGCGCGCCGACTTCCTCGGGCTTCCAGCCGCGCCGTTTCATCTCGTCGGAAATGGCCTGGCCGACCTGGTTGCCGATCTTGGTCGCCGACATCCCGAGGTGCGGCACGTTCGGCAGCGGCTTGCCGGTCGAGTCGACGAGCTGGTCGTCGACGGTCACGAACTTCATGTTGTAGCGCTTCGCACGCGCGGCGATCGCCGGGCCGAGGCGCACGTCCGGCGCGCAGATCACGAAGCCCTGCGCGCCCTGCGAGCCGAGGTTGTCGATCGCGGCGAGCACCTTCTCGCCGTCGGGCGTGCCGATCTTCACGACCGAGAAATTCTCCTTCTGGCCGAGCGCGGACGCCGCGTTCTGCTCGTTGATGAACCACGCCTGCTCGGGCATCTTCACCAGGAAGCCGATCTTCAACGGCGCGTCGGCGCGTGCGGCGCCCTGCATGCCGAGCGGTGCAATGCAAAGCGCGGCGAGCAGCGCGCGCAGGGTATGGCGGCGGATCGTGTGAGTCGTGCGGTTCATGCGGTGTCTCCTTTGTGTCGGCTCATGCCGTAATGATTCGTCGTGTGCGATCGCGCCGCGGCGCGACCGCGTGATCAGCGGCCGAACGCGTCGGTCTGCACGCGCCGGCCGAACAGGAACGCATCGGCGACGAGCCGCAGCGGCCGCACGTCGACGTCGCTTTCGCCACGCGCGATCAGCGCATGGAAGTGCGCATACAGCGCCGGATATTCGCGTTCCGGCCCGAGCTCGACCGGCTCGCCCGCGATCGACAGCTGCGCGCCGCCGCGGCTGATCGCGAGCACGCCGTCCGCCGTATCGACCGCGATCTCCCATTGCTCGACCGGGCCGTGCCGCCAGTCGAATTCCGCACGCACCGGCACGCCGTCGGTATCCGCGCAATCGAGTTCGGCGGCGATCGGCGTCTGCACGTCGCTCGGCACGATGAGCGTCGCCTCGCGCAGCACGAGCTCGCGCGGCAGGATGCGCGTCACGATCGACAGCGCGTTGATGCCCGGGTCGAACACGCCGAGGCCGCCCGGCTCCCAGATCCATTGCTGCCCCGGATGCCAGCGCCGCACGTCCTCTTTCCAGCGCACCTGCACCGCGCGGATCGCACGCGTCGCGAGCCAGTCGCGGGCCGGCTCCACCGCACTCGCGCAGCGCGAATGCCAGGTCGCGAACAGCGTGAGGCCGCGCTCGCGCGCGAGCGCCTCCAGCACGGCCACTTCGCCGAGCGTCGCGCCCGGCGGCTTCTCGAGCATCACGTGCTTGCCGGCTTCGAGCGCGGCGCGCGCCTGCGCGTAGCGCACCTGCGGCGGCGCACACAGCGACACGGCGTCGAGCTCGCGCTCGGCGGCCAGCAGCGCGCGCAGATCGCGATAGTTGCGTACGCCGGCGACTTCCGCGTGGCGGCTCGCGCACGCGGTCAGCTTGAAACCCGGTTCGGCGTCGATCGCCGGCAGGTGCTGGTCGCGTGCAATCTTGCCGATGCCGACGACCCCCAGCGAAACCTGATCACTCATCGTGCATGCCTCCTTCGCGAATCGTTCGGTGACCGTTCAGTGCGCCCAGCGCAGCACGAGCGGGTCGAGCCGGCGCGCGATCGCGAGCAGTTCCGCGCGCGTGTCCGGATGCAGTTCCGGCATCGGATGCCGCGGCCGCTCGCACGCGATCACGCCGCCTGCGCACATCAGCGCCTTCGCGGTGAGGATCCCGGACTGGCGGTTCTCGTGGTTGATCAGCGGCAGCCAGGCCTGGTAGCGCGCGTAGGCGTCGTCGTGCCTGCCGTCGCGCCACGCTTCGAGGATCGGCCGGATGCCGTCCGGAAACCCGCCGCCCGTCATCGCGCCGGTCGCGCCCGCGTGCAGATCGGCGAGCAGCGTGATCGCCTCCTCGCCGTCCCACGGCCCTTCGATGGCATCGCCGCCGAGCCGGATCAGCTCGCGCAGCTTGTTCGCGGCGCCCGGCGTCTCGATCTTGAAGTACGCGACCTGCTCGATCTCGCGCGCCATCCGCGCGAGGAACGGGGCCGACAGCGCGGTGCCGCTCGCGGGCGCGTCCTGGACCATGATCGGAATCGCGATCGCGTCGGACACGCGGGCATAGAAATCGAAGATCTGCGCTTCGGGCACGCGGAACGTCGCGCCGTGATACGGCGGCATCGCCATCACCATCGCCGCGCCGAGCTGCTGCGCGCGCAGGCTGCGCGCCGCGCACACCTGGGTGCTGTAATGCGACGTCGTGACGATCACCGGCACGCGGCCCGCGACGTGCTCGAGGATCGTGCGCGTGAGCACGTCGCGTTCGTCGTCGGTGATCGCGAACTGCTCGGAGAAGTTCGCGAGGATGCACAGCCCATCCGAGCCCGCGTCGATCATGAAATCGACCGCGCGCTTCTGGCTCGCGAGATCGAGTTCGCCGGTGTCGGTAAACGTCGTCGGAACGACGGGGAAAATGCCGCGATAGCGCGGCGTGCTGCTCGATGTCATGGTTCGCGTCCTGCTTCGGCCTCGGTGACGACCGGCCGTCATGCGTTTACGGTTTCACGTTACGCGGGCCGGGCAAGCCCGCAACCGGCTGCCGCGCAGCCGCTCAATGCGAATGGCTCGGCACTTCCGCGCCGCGCGTGCCGACCAGGAAATCGAGGTCGCACCCCTCGTCGGCCTGCAGCACGTGATCGATGTACAGCCGGGCGTAACCGCCCTTGCCGAGCTGGCCGGCCACGCCCGGCGCGGCGGTCGGATCGACGTCGGACAGGCGGCGCTGCAGTTCGTCATCCGTAATGTCGAGATGCAGCGTGCCCGCCTCGCAGTCGAGCTCGATCCAGTCGCCGTTGCGCACGGCCGCGAGCGGCCCGCCGGCGGCGGCTTCCGGCGCGACGTGCAGCACGACCGTGCCGTACGCGGTGCCGCTCATCCGCGCGTCGGAAATCCGCACCATGTCCTTCACGCCCTGGCGCAGCAGCTTCGGCGGCAGCCCCATGTTGCCGACCTCGGCCATCCCCGGATACCCGCGCGGCCCGCAGTTCTTCAGCACCATCACCGAGCTTGCGTCGATGTCGAGCGCCTCGTCGTTGATCGTCGCCTTGTAGTGGTCGAGGTTCTCGAACACGACCGCGCGGCCGCGATGCTTGAGCAGCTCGGGGCTCGCCGCCGACGGCTTCAGCACCGCGCCGCGCGGCGCGAGATTGCCGCGCAGGATGCGGATGCCGCCGTCCGCGATCAGCGGCCGGTCGAGCGGGCGAATCACTTCGTCGTCATAGTTCGGCGCTTCGCGCACGTTGTCCCACAGCGACTTGCCGTTCACGGTCAGCGCATCCGGGTTCGGCAGCAGTCCGCCTTCGCCGAGCCGGCGCAGCACCGCCGGCAGCCCGCCCGCGTAATAAAACTCTTCCATCAGGAATCGCCCCGACGGCATCAGGTCGACGATCGTCGGCGTGTCGCGGCCGATGCGCATCCAGTCTTCCAGTTCGAGCGGCACGCCGATGCGGCCCGCGATCGCTTTCAGGTGGATCACCGCGTTGGTCGAGCCGCCGATCGCCGCGTTCGCGCGGATCGCGTTTTCGAACGCCGCGCGCGTGAGGATCTTCGACAGCACGAGCCCTTCGAGCGCCATCTCGACGATGCGGATGCCGGACATGTGCGCGAGCACGTAGCGGCGCGAATCGACGGCCGGAATCGCCGCGTTGTGCGGCAGCGCGACGCCGAGCGCCTCGGCCATGCACGCCATCGTCGACGCGGTGCCCATCGTGTTGCAGGTGCCGGCCGAGCGCGACATCCCGGCTTCGGCCGACAGGAAGTGATGGACGTCGATCTCGCCGGCCTTCAGCGCTTCGTGCAGTTGCCACACGGCGGTGCCGGAGCCGATGTTCTTGCCTTCGAGCTTGCCGTTCAGCATCGGCCCGCCCGACACGACGATCGCCGGCACGTCGCAGCTCGCCGCGCCCATCAGCAGCGCGGGCGTCGTCTTGTCACAGCCGGCGAGCAGCACGACCGCGTCGATCGGGTTGCCGCGGATCGCCTCCTCGACGTCCATCGACGCGAGGTTGCGCGTGAGCATCGCCGACGGGCGCAGGTTCGATTCGCCGTTCGAGAACACCGGGAACTCGACCGGGAAGCCGCCCGCCTCGGAGATCCCGCGCTTCACGTGCTCGGCGAGCTTGCGGAAGTGCGCGTTGCACGGCGTCAGTTCGGACCACGTATTGCAGATGCCGATGATCGGCCGGCCGTCGAACTCGTGATCGGGGATGCCCTGGTTCTTCATCCAGCTCCGGTACATGAAGCCGTTCTTGTCGTTCGTGCCGAACCATTGGGTGGAGCGCAGCCTGGGTTTCGTTGCCGACATCGTCAGTCCTGTGGTGACGGGATACCGGCGCAGTCTAGGCAGAATTTTGATAACTGGCTAATGACGTTTTTGGCGATTACGATATCGATTCCGATATCGATATAAACCCGTACGATGCCCGAAGCCAGCCCGTGGGGAAACCGTGGCCGCCTGAAGACGCGCCAGCTTCTGCTGGTCGTCGCGCTTGCCGACGAAGGCAGCATTCACCGCGCGGCGGCCGCGCTGAACATGACGCAGCCGGCCGCGTCGAAGCTGCTGCGCGAACTCGAGGAATCGATCGGCGCGGTGCTGTTCGAGCGCCTGCCGCGCGGGATGCGGCCGACGCTCTACGGCGACGCGCTGATCCGGCATGCGCGCGCGGCGCTCGGCAGCCTCGACCAGGCGCACGAGGAGCTGGCCGCGCTGAAGGCCGGCCATCTCGGGCACGTGGCGGTGGGGGCGATCACGTCACCGGGCCTGCGGCTCGTGCCGCCGGCCGTCGCCGCGGTGAAGGGCACGCACGCCGGCCTGCACGTGTCGGTCGAGATCGACACCAGCAACGTGCTGCTCGAACATCTTGCGCAGGAGAAGATCGACATCGTGATCGGCCGGCTCTCCGCCGAACACGACAAGCTGCGGCTGCGCTACGAGCCGCTGACCGGCGAGTCGGTGGCCGCCGTCGTGCGGCCCGGCCATCCGCTGCTCGCGCAGGCGCCGCTGTCGCTCGCGGACGTGCAGCGCGCCGCGTGGGTCGTGCCGCCGGCCGGCAGCGTGCTGCGCCACCGCTTCGATCTCGTGTTCCAGCGCGCGAGCCTCGCGCCGCCGGCGAACCTCGTCGAAACGTCCGCGCTGCTGTTCATCACGCAGTTGCTCGAACAGAGCGACATGATCGCGGTGCTGGCCGAGGACGTCGCGCGTTACTACGCGCGGCACGGGATCGTCACGGTGCTGCCGCTGGAGATGGATTGCCGGATGGACGATTTCGGGATCATCACGCGCACCGACCGGCTGCATTCGCCGGCCGTCGCGATGATGGCCGATGCGATTCGCGCGGCGGCGCGGGAGGTGTATGGAATCGGGTTGTGAGGCCGCGGCCGGATTACGGAGTGCCTAGGTAAAGCCTCGCCCTTGCGTCGATGGCAACACTGACGTCGCGGCGGGGACGTGGCTCGTGGCTCCCGG
The DNA here is from genome assembly GCF_017104705.1 of Burkholderia sp. Se-20373. NCBI lineage: Bacteria > Pseudomonadati > Pseudomonadota > Betaproteobacteria > Burkholderiales > Burkholderiaceae > Burkholderia > Burkholderia sp. Se-20373. The sequence goes on from NZ_JAAGPH010000064.1 coordinate 20,992, forward strand.
ACAATAGACCGGCGATCCGGGTGCCCAGCAAGGCCGGCAGGTCCCGGTCGTCGTCGGCGTCGTGTCCGACGACAGCGTGCCGAGTATCGGCGCGCTCCCCTTTCATCAGAACTGTGCCGTGACCTGGAAACCGACGGTTACCCGTGCCGTCGGAAATCCGGATGGCTTGTAGATCGGCGTGCCGGCAAACAGGTCGTAACCGTAGGCGCCCAATCGGGTCGTGACGCTGCCCTTCACGCCGATCACGGCGCCGGCCAGTTGCGTGCCGACGAGTGTGATCGGCTGCGGACCCCACACGCGGCCGTAGTCGATGCCCGCATATACCGCCTGCCCGGTTTGGCCGATCGGCGCCTGCAGTTCGTTACGCCAATAGAAGCCCCGCGACGCGGCCAGCATGGTTTCCCCGTCGAAGCCGCGCACCGTGTAACGGCTGCCGATCGTCAGGTCGTCGATGTAGTACAGCGTATTGCCCGTGTACTGGCCATGGAACGTCGTCACGTAGCGGAACGGCTGCTGCGCGATGGCGAACGGCACCGACAGGTTCGCGTCGAGCACGGCCATCTTGTAGCGGTAGGTCGGGCCACCGTCGCCTGCCAGGATGTCGTCCTGTGCACCGAATGCGCCAATGCCCTGCCGGTACGCAAGCGTCCCGTCGAACTGCGCGTTGCCGAAATAGTGGCGATCGGTCAGGCCGAACTCGACGAACGTGTTGTTGCGGCGCTGCTGCGGAATCTCCGTGTCTTCGATAAAGCTCTGGCCGAAGCGGCGCAAGAGCCGGAACTGTGCGCCGAACACGTCGTTCTGGCTGCGCGACAACACGCGATTCAGCTTGAAATCGATCGTCTTCGAATTGCCGCTCGCGATGAACGTCTGGTTCACGCCGGCAATCTGTTGGTAATACGTATTGGTGTATGCCGAGAGCGTGGCGGTCCAGTATCCCCACGGGATCGAGTAAAAGCCGTTCCAGCCGTGCGAGCCGAGGCGCTTGTCGCCGAGTTCCAGATCTTGGCTCACGCCGATGTTGAAGATATCGTTCAGGCTCAGCGGATTGTCGATGCCGAGCGACAGGTTGCCCTGTAGCCGGCCGGTCGCGCGCGTGCCCGAGTTGTCGATCGACGCGACCACGGTCCAGGGCTTGCCGCGCTTCACGTCGAGCACGACATCGCTCTCGCCCGGTACATCGGCGGGGACGATCTGCATCGACACGTCCTGGCTCGATACGCGCTTCATTTGTTCGAGGCCCTGTTCGAGGTCGCGCAGGTTCAGCAGTTCGCCATCGCGGGTCGGGAAAGCGGTTTTCCAGGTGCCGCGCAGTTTCTCGTCGGCGAAACGCACGTGACGGATCACGCCGGGGATCAGCGATAACTTCAAGGTGCCGGTCGACAGATCCTGTTCGGGCAACAGCACGCGTGTCGTGACATACCCGCGTGCCAGGATCGCCTGCGACAGGCCCTTGATGAGCACGTCGATGCCTTGCTTGCCGACGCACTGGCCGGCGTAGTGATCGAGCCATTCGCGCGCGAACGCGAAGCGATCCATCGGCAAGGCGGATGCGCCTTGCGATTTCACGGAAGCGGGCAGCGCGTCGGGCACGTCGAGAGAGAAGCGATCGATGCGAAAACACGGCGACTCCGACGGCAGCGTCGGATACCCGGCACTCGCCGTCACGCCCGAACGCACCCCGGGCGCGGAGACAGCACGCTCGCGCTCACGCGCTTCTTCCTGCTGCCGGCTTTGCTGATCGTTACCCGGAATAATCAGCCGCGGCGCTTCTTGCGCCCACACCGCCATGGGTATCAGCCACGCAGCTGACAGAAGCACGGCCGGAACACGGATTGTCATAGTTGTGGTGTTATTGTTTTGATCTTAAGGTTTATGTGCAAAGTGGCCTGGAATCCAAACCCATTCGGTACCGCTCCATTTCCAAAAACCCATGACCCACGTCGTGGTCGACCACGAAGGCAATACGGGTTCCATTTCCGGCTTCGGCGGGGGACGCGGTGGTGCATCCGGTGGTACGGTCTCGCACGCTGCGAGAAGCGCTGACGTGACAAACGCCAGGGCCATGGGCCATTTGGATTTCTTCATCGGTGCCTCAAAGCGAGTGCGACGTTGGCAGATTACGTCTTAAACCACCGAGAAACGCGGCCGATCAACCCTTGCGTAGGAGGCACCCACCCCGGCTTCAGAAAATCGTAGACGTCGTCGTAATGATCGAGAGGCTTGACTGGCATCAGCTCCATTGGCACTAGCGGATGATCAATTTCGACTTGGATACCGCGGCGCCAACACAATTTCGTTTCAAGTGCCCCAAGATATGAAATAAAGTCCTCGTCAATTGGATCAGCACTTTTAATTGACGCATCCCTGGATTGGATTAACGTCTCCAATTCTGCTCGACTACCCTTCAGTAGCAACGAATAGAAGTCGCGACCTCCCGCACACTCTGCTCGCAACGGGTTTTTGCCATTTTTTGCAATTTTTACAATCATCTTTTCAATCTGCTCATCTTCGCCACGAATGGCAAGATGGATCATATAAAGATGGAAGTCCTCACTTAATGGATTTTCCTTATATCTCGCGAATTTCTGCTCCTTAATCGCCAAAATATCGCGCACCACCACTTCGTTATCAGACAAAAGAGCTTCCTGAATAATCGACCCGGTCTCGAAGGACCTCCCACCCGGCTCTCCAGCACTCGCAAGTGCCAACTTGGTAGACAAGAAGTAATTTTGCTTAAAACCGGAGGCATCGTTATCGATAAAGTACGATCGAACACCGATGGCCTTATGGTAACGCGACACGCTGGAAAGTACGGCGCCCCGCTGGAATTTTCTCCGTCGCCCGGAACTTAGACCCTCGATTCTATCCGGCATTGATTTCTCATAGAACGAAATGATTCGCTCCAGATCGTCTCTTTTTTCATCGCCACTCATGGCGTACTCCAATTCGGTTTCACCAAGACCATTCCACTATCGTTGATTCCGGTTACAACCTTTACCAAATTCCCGCTGCTTCTTGCTTGGTCGATAATTTCGGCTGTTCGCACTAGATTTGGATCCTTTGATTTTGACAGCCTCTCAATAGAATAATTAATCCAGTCATCGCTCATCTGTGTTTGCAGACTGCCGTTCTCAGGGTTCAATTGTATCGATCCATTGGAATTCAGCGGCTTGACTTCGTTGACGTACACTTTGTCCCCCTTGATGTAGACGCCGTCGAAGCAATTGACGCCACACTTGCCATCCAGTGGAGTAAAGCCGTTGCGTACGAAGTAGTTGTTCGCCACATACTCCCGCGCCTGTCCCTGCAAGTCCTTGGACGGAAGCTGGTCGAGTTGCGACAGCACACCTTGCTCCGCAGAATTCAGCTTCACCGGCATGCTCTCCATCGTTACCTTGCCGGTGCTGATAAACCCTTTGTTCGTCGGATTCACCGTTCCCGCCAACCAAACATCAATCGACTCACCCACGCGTGCAGCCGTCGACGCGATCTTGTTGGTAAGGATACCGCCGATGACCGTTTCCTCGATCGTGTAATCGGGCTTCACGGAGCCGTTTTGCGTGGCGAAGGAATCCACTCGACTCTGATCACGCTGGCCTGCGCCTGGCGCGATCGAACCTGGGAGCGAACCTAGTACAGAGTTCAGATACTGGTCAGAACGCTGCTCAGGCGTCGCACTAAAATACGTCTGTGCCGCCCCATCGGAGATCATCGGTGAACCGCGTACCAGAATCGGCTTGCCCATATACTGCGACAACATGTCTTGCGCTGTCTGAAGGTTCGCCAGGTAGGAGCTCAGCCCTCCCATTGCGCCTTCGCTGGTCGGATTGTTCGCCGTCTGGATCAGCGTCTGGAGATACGCCATGTTTTCCTTGTTGGCGGTGTCGTCGACCATTCCCTTCGCCGCGCGCTCGAGCATGTCGGTCCAGTAAGTCGTTGCCTTCGCCACGCAACTTGAATCGCCGCGGCATACCGCCTGCGCCTTTTCCTTCGCGAGCTGCTCGACAACCTTCACCTCTTCCACGTGAAGCTGCCGATTGTAAAGCTCGTTGTTCACGGCCGACCCTGCACCTGCCAGCGCACCGGATGAACCGCCACCTGCGACAACGCCAGCCGCCGCACCGCCCGCCGTCGCCACGATCTCGTTCAACGCATTCCGCGCGGCGGCTTGCGCGCTCAGCGGCAACTGACTCACTGTCTGATCGATGATCGGCTGCGCCAGGGACTGCAGAACATCACCGGCCAGCGAACCCGCGATCGCTCCGCCGATGTTGCCACCCGACAGCGCTGCCCCGATCGCCGCCACTGCGGCGTGCAGCGCGTCGCGACCCGCACCGCCTTCGCCGAACAATGCCTTCATCTGCGGGCTGCTGTTTTCCAGCTGAGTCGCCGCTTCCGCCACCGCGAACGTCGCGACCTTGCCGAACGCCTGCGCAAAGGCCATATTGTTCTGGACCTTCTGCAGGTTGAATGTGTTCTCCACCGTCTGGTTCGCGTTCGCGGTGTCGCGCGACAGCCCGGCCGTGCTGTCCGTGCCGTTCTGTTCATCCGACTTCACGACGATCTTCGCCGGGCTCACCGCGGCGTGCGTGACGCCGCTCGCGCTATCACCCGTCTGTGCGAAGCTCGGGCCGCCCGACGTCGAAAACCCTTCCGACGAACCCGAATACGACATCTTGTTCTGGATGTCGGTAAATCCGAGGCTGCCGGTCGTCAGCGTATTGCTGTCGGCTGGCGCGGCGCTCGCGATCTGCGCGCCGTTGAGCTGCGTATGGCCGGCCACGTTGACATCGAACCCTTCCTTGCCTGCCACGATGCCGGTTAGCTGGTTCGCCGACGCATAGTTCGCGTCGATACTGGTATGGCCGATCGACGCATCGACACCGCCACCATAGCCGAACGTAAAGCTGCCACTGACGCCCGTGTTGTGCTGGTTGCTGCTGTAGTTCGACGTATCCTGAAGGCTCGTCATCGTCAGGTCGCCGCCGACATCGACCTTGACCTTGTCGCCTGAAACCTTGGCGCCCGACAACGTCGTGTCACCGCCCGACTTCATCGTCAGCGTGTTGCCGGCCGCCACCGTCGTGTTGGTTTGCGTGATGCTGTCGCCGTTGCCCTGGCCGTGCGAGTTCGAGCCATTCGCGAAGACGCTGATCCCCGTATTCTTGCCCACGCCGATCGCCGCGCCTGCATTCCAGCCGGTCGAACTGTTCGAGCTCGTACTCTGTTCGGTGCTCTGCGCGCTTTGCAGCGTGATCGCATTGTTGGCGTCGAGCGCGACGTTCTTGCCGAGCACTGACGCTCCGGTCATCGCAATGTTTCCGGTGCCCGCCTGAGCGTTTCCGTTTGCGTCCGGTGTGCCCGTCGCGGTGATGGAGACGTTGCCGTTGCCTACGATCGACGAACCTTTCGCGCTCGAAATCGATGTCGTCGCATTGCTGCTGCTATGGCTCGACCCGATGCTGAGCTGTACCTGAACGCCCTTGGCAGCTTCGCTCACGTTCCCGTTCGACAGGGCATTGGCCGCGTCCTTGATCCCGCCGCGGTTCTGGTAAGCCTGTTCGGCAGCCGCCACGGCCTGTACTGCGGCGAGGCGCGAATCGCCCGACTGCTGGCCTTGGCGGACGGCGCCTGCCATCGACTGCCCGAGTCCGACCAGGCCGCCGCCCAATCCGACACTCAAACCCGACTGGCTGAACTGCTGCGACTGCGCGTCCTTGTAGATGTCGTACGCGGCATTTACCGTCACGTTTTGAGCGGCGATACCGACATCCCGGCCTGCCACAATCGTGCTACCGGTAATCGTGGCATCCTTTCCGGCCTGGATCGTGACATTGCCCTGCGATGACCCGATCACACTCCCCTTGTTCGTCACCGAGCTGCTTTGGTCTTGCTGCGCGGCCGAGCGCGAACCTACCGTCACCGACAAACCACCATTCGCCAGAAGACCCGATTCCTTCTTGTCGAAATAGCTGGACGATTGAGTCGTGTCTTGCGAGGTCGTGATGTTGATGTTGCGCGTCGCCTGCAACGTCACGTCGTTCGTGCCAACGACGTTGCTACCCGCCACGTTGATGTCGCGGTTGCTGACGATATTGACGCCGTCGGCTGACACCGTGCTGCCCTGGCTATAGGTCGCCGTCTGGTCGATGCCGCTTGCAACCTGCACGCCGCTCACGACATTGCTGTGGCTGTGCGTTTCGTGTGAGTTCAGCACGTGCGTTTCGGTTGCTGCGCCGATATTCACATCGCCGCTCGCCATCAGGTTCGCATTGCCTTTATCCAGGCTGACCGTGCTGCCGCTGATCGTGAGATCCTTGCCCGACGCCAATGTGACGGTATCGCCGGCCTTGAGCGTTGTGCCTGAGAGCGCCTGATCGGACGTGTGCAGCGTCTCCGCATAGCTGCCGTGACCGTCGCTGCCCGAACTGTTGCTGTTCACCGTCGACGTCGCGCTCGCCGCGCCGAGCGTCACGTTGCCCTTGGCCGCGATCGTCCCGCCCTGGCCAAGGTCGATCTGCGCGCCCTTGGCCGTCAGGTCTCCACCGACGCCGATGCTCGACTGTCCACCAACCGTCACCGAGCTGCCGGTGACCTTGTTGATGTCGGTATTCGACACGCCGTTCGCCCGCTGCACGATCTTGTGCTCGCCCGTCTGCACCGCCCCGAGATCCCAGTTACCGCCGACGTTCATGCCGAGATTGCCGCCGACCGACAGGTTGCCCGCGTTCTGCTGGAAGTTGCCGCCCGTCGTGATCGACGCATTGCCCGCGACGTCCAGTTTCGCGGTCGGCCCAAGCGTAGTCACCACGCTCGTCGCACCGTCGCGGCTCACCCGTGTGTTCGTCTTCGTCGCCGTATCGAGAATCAGGTCCTTCCCGGCGTCGAGCTGCAGGCTTCCGGCCTTCACGTTCGCCGACGTCAGGTCGATATTGTTCTCGGTCTTCAGCGACATCAGCCCGCCGCTTTGCAGCGCGCCGAATGCGTTGTCGATCTGCTTGCCCTGAATTGCCAGCGTGTTGTCCGCCTTGATCGTGCCGCTGTTCGTGAATGACTGTGCGTTCTGGAAATCGATGTTCGTCGCACTGATCAACGGGCCGTCGATATTCTGCTGGCTGGCCTTCGCGAGATAGACGACCGGCACGAGCACCGACTGACCGTCGACCACTCGCGTTTCCATCATGACCACGTTGCTGGTCAGCTTCGACACCTGATCGGCCGACAGGCTCGCGCCGATTGGCAAATCGAGCGACTTCGACAGATCCGCGCCGGCCGCCATCAACGATTGATACGTGGTCTGCAGGTCTGCGTACGGCCCGAGCACGGCCTTGCCGGTCAGCGCCGTGACTTCGTTGCGCACTAGCTGCTGCTCGTAGAAGCCGTCGCCGAGCCGCTTCGGAATGTGCGTGAGGTCGACGCCGAGCTGACCGAAGAAGTAGTCGCTGGAAATGAAATTCTTCTGGTTCGTGAACGCCGGATTCGTTTCGATCACGTAGCTCGCATTCGGCGCTGTCGTCGGCTTGAACAAGCCGCCTTGCGGAATGGTGAGGTTGTTCAGGACGTTCAGCGCCGTTGCACTGGCGATGATCGGATCGACCGGCGCCGACGGACCGCCGTGCACGGCCGACGCACCCGATTTCGCACCGCTCGCGTTACCGCTCAGGTTGGTCGGGGTAAGGCCCGGTACCGACTGCCCCGGCAGCAAGCCAAGCGACGGAATGGATGCATTGCCCGCCGTATTGTTGACGCTGATACCCGTGCCCGAAATCGTGCCGTTCGAACTCAACGTCGAGTCGTATTTCGGCAGTTTGTAATCCTTGATCGACGCCGGCGCCGCCTGGGTGTAACCGCCCGGGCGACCCGTCACGAACGGCGCGTTGCCGAACGGCAACTGCCAGTCGTGTTCCGAATTGTCGTAGTTGTTGTAGTGATATTGGCCCGAGTAGGAAACCGACACGCCCGGCAGCTTCTGGCCGGACGCCGCCCAGCCGTCGGCGTCGTAGTGGGATGGCATCTTGATGTCGCCGACCGCCGCGATGTTGCTCCAGTAGTTTTGCAGTGTGCCGACGGACGACGCATCGATCCTGCCGCCCGACACGATCTGCGCAGCCGGGCTGATGTCCGTCACGGTCGTCGCCGTCGCGCTGTCCGCGTAGTAGGTCGTGAACTGATACGTGCTGTTCCACTGACCGCCATGAGGCGGCTCGGTGTAGACGCCGCCGATGCTGTCCGGATCCTTCACGCCGATCTGGCCCGTGCGACCGCTGATCGGAATGCCGAACTGCGCGAGCGATGCCGGATCGACCTGGCTGGTAGACGTCTTCATCGCGCGGCGCGTGCTCGTCACCTTGTCGGCGTGCAGTTCCATGTCGCCGCCCGACTGGATCAAGGCCGACACGTTGTTGACGAGCGCCGCGTTCGTGTAGTTGCCGCTTGCGTCCTTGCCACCCGCCAGCACGACCTTGCCCATGCCGAAGATCGCCGTCGTCGCCATCGAATCGGACGCAGTCGTGTCGTCGCGGTTTTCGATGTCATGCGCGAGGATTTCGAGCGTGCCGTTGCTGTCCGATCCACCAATCAGCGCGGTCGGGCCGAGGTTCGAGATCGTATTCGTCGCGTTGAGCGACACGCTCGCGCCCACGAGCGCGCCGGTATTGGTCAGGTTGGTCGATTGCGTGTGCAGCAGGCCGCCGGCAGTCAGGGCGCCCACGTTGACGATGGTGCCCGCGTTGACGCTCAGGTTGTTGACCGACTGCAGGTTCGCGTTGTTCGTGAAGGTGCCGGGCAACGTGAAGGCGAGATCGTGCCCAACGTTGAACTGCGTGTCGGACGCCGCCGCGTAGTCGCCCTGCAGGTTCACGTTGGCGTCATGCGTCGCGCTGTATGTGCCGCCACCTTGCAGCGTAGCTGCCGCGACCGACAAGTCGTGCGTCGAGCTGATCTGACCGCCCGTATTCGTGATCGCGCCGATCGTCGTGACGTCCACGTCACCGTGTGAATTCGTGACGTTGCCGATAGTGCCGCCACTATTGTCCAAGGTGTTGCCCTGGACATGAAGCGATGCTCCGCTGAGCTGGCCGCCTTGCGTGTTGCTGATCGATGCTGCGCCAATCGTCACGTCGCCGTTGCCGGTAATCGCACCCATGCCCGATACGCCGCCGGCGTGGCTGTTCGCAATCTGGCTGCCGCCTTGCACCGTCATCTTGCCCGCGCCGAGGTCGACGATGGCGCCGTCCGCGTTATCGATCGAGGCCGATTGAATGGCGAGCGTGCTGGTGTCGCCCGCAGTCGATTGCCCGGCCTGAATGTGGCCACCTCGGTTCGACAGGGCACCGCCGTTCTTCAACGACAGCGATGCGTCAGATCGCAGCAGACCTTGCGCGTTGTTTACGTCACCGGCAATGATCGCGTTGATGCCGCGTTGCGCCGCGAGAATACCGCCGGCGTTATTCCAGGTAGTCGCGTTGACGATGGCTTGTCCCTTCGTCACGATGGTGCCAGCTGCGTTGTTCAGCGCGCTGGCTCCGTTGCCCGCCGCGATCGTCAGCGTGCCCGCGCCGGCATGCGTAATGGTGCCGCCCGAGTTGTTCAACTCGGCCGGCGTGAGCGTCAGGTCCGTGCTGTTGGTCTGAATCACGCCGGCGGCCGAGTTGTCGAGCGTGCCGCTGACGTTCATGCCCATCGCCGACGAACCATACTGCGTGATCGTACCGCCGTGGTTCACGAGGTTCGCGGCCGTCAGCGCAAGCTGATTGGCCTCGAGCTTGCCGCCGCTGTTGTCGAGCGTCGAATCGGCGGTAACCGACAGGTTCGGCGCGACGATCGAGCCGCCCTGGTTCGTCATCGAGCCGGTGTGAATCGTCGCGTTCGTGCCCGCACCGATCTGACCGCCGTCGTTCGCCAGCGTACCGCTGGTGACACTCAGATCCGTGTTCGACAACAGCTTGCCGCTTGCATTGTTCAGCGTGCCGGCGACAGTTGCCGCCAATCCGTTCTGCGCGCTGATCGAGCCCGACGCGTTGTTCAGCGTGCCGTTTTGCGCGACGACTCGACCGTTACTCGCGATCGAGCCGCCGACGTTCGACACCGTGCCCGTCCCATTGCCGAGCGTCAGCGTGCCGGTGCCGGCGTGCGTGATGGTGCCGCCGTCGTTCTTCAGCGTAGCCGGCGCGAGCGTCAGGTCGGTGCTGTTGGTCTGCAGCGTGCCGCTGCTGGAATTGTCGAGCGTGCCCGACACGTTGACGGCCATTGCGCCGGCGCCGGTCTGCGTGATGGTGCCGCCATGGTTCACGACGTCGGTTGCGTTCAACGAGACCTGATCGGCCTGCACGGCGCCGGCGCTGTTGTCGAGCGTCGTGGCGCTGAGCGTCGCCGTCTGGCCGACGATTGAGCCGCCGTTGTTCATCAGATGCGAGCCGGCATCGACCACGACGTTCTGGGCGGCCTGCAGGGTGCCACTACCGTTGTCGACCGACTGGCCCGCAACACGCAGATTTGTATTGGATGTGATCGCGCCGCGGTTGACAACGTTTGCGCCGCGGACCGAAACATCGCCGTTGCCGCCGATGACGCCGCCTTGCGCACCGTTTGCAGTCGTCCCTGCGGCATTGGTCAACTGGCCGCTCGTTGTCACCGACAGGCCGTCGCCGTTGAGCGACGTGATCCGGCCGGCCGTGTTGTCCAGTGACGCACCGGCCACCGTCATGCCGGCCGCGCTTTGAAGCGTGCCATGGTTGTTCGCGATGGCGCCGCCATGCACGTCTGCCGTGCTCTCGGAAATCAGTTCACCGGACTGGTTGGCGATCTGGCCGGCCACGTTGACCGACAGCGGCCCCTGCGATGAAACCTTGCCGCTCTGGTTCGAGAGGGCACCACCGGTCAGCGTCGTGCTGCCGCCACTCGACAGGCTGCCGTGATCGTTGATCACTGTGCCCGAAGCATTCGCCTGTATGGCGCCTTGCGCGCTCGTCGTCGCGTTCGACAGGTTCACATCGCCGGCCGTCGCGTTCAGCGACAGATTGCCGTTCGCTGCGGTCTGGCTGCCGGCGAGATTCACGCTCGCACCGGTCAGTGATGCATTGCCGCCCGCTACATTCTGGCCGGTCGCGTTCAGTTGACCCGATGCCGTCAAGTTCAAGTCGCCGCTGTGCGCAACGGAGCCGTCGTTGTTCACGCCCGCGCCGAGCGTACCGGTCGAACTGACGCTGCCGGCGTTCACCGTCGCGCTCTGCTGCGCGGCGAGCGTCCCGGTGTTCGTAAGATCAGCGCTTGTGCTGGCCGACAGCGATTGCTGCGCGTACGTGGTGCCGCTGTTCTGGATGCCGCCAGCGGCCGACAGCGCGAGGTTGCCGCTCGCCGTGGTCTTACCCGTCAGAACGAGTCGACCGTTCGACTGCAGCGTCAGGTCGCCCGCCTGCGCCGCGATCGTACCGGCGTTGGCCACCCCGACACCGAACTCGTTCGATGCGAGGAAGATCCGGTTGCTGTACATGCCACCCAGCTGACTCACGTCGATTGCAACCGACGGAGCCGGGCCGTCGCCGGCAATCGGTGTCGCGGCGAGCGTGTCGTGGTTGACCTGGGCCGCGCCGGCGATCACATTCAGATTCTTCGCGTAGACCGCCGCGTTTACCTGCACCGCGCGGGCGATGAGGTCCACCTGATCGATATTGGCGGCATTCAGGCCGGCGCCGGCAACCGTCACGAGCCCGCGGTTGACGTTGTAGCCGGCGAGCGAGCCATCAGCACCGTAGTACGGCACGCCCGTTGTGAGGGTTGCGCGACTGGTGTTGATGAAGGACGCGCCATCGAGATAAATACCCGACGGATTCGCGAGAACGAGCTCTGCCCGGGAGCCGGCGATCTCCAACGCGCCGCGAATTTGGGAGGGGTTCGGGCTGTTGACCTGGTTGACGATGATCCGTGCGGCCTGGCCTGCACTGAAATTCGGGTTGCCGTTGATCCAGCCCGCCTGCTGGGTCTGGACCATCGTGGCCGAGTTGTTCAGGATCGCGCCGGCGCGCGAGACGTCGAACTGATTGTAGGTGTTGACCGAGACGCCGGCGCCCGACGGTGCGGCCACGTTGACTTGAGGCAAGCCGTTCGGCGTCTGGATCACATGCGTGCTGGTACCCGGCGCCGGGACGATCTGCGCATCGGCCAAGGTAGGTAGCATGCCGAGCGCTGCGACACCCGCCAGGACGACGCGGGCACCGGACGTCGACGATCGCCGCCGTGCACGTGCCTCGCCCGTCGCCGATTTCCCCTCGGCGGTCGCCGTTTCTGCAACGGCCACCACCATACCCCGAAGCCTGGAATACACCAAGCGATGCGCATTTTTATTCATTCTTGTCGACGCGGCCCGCGTCCATTCATTTGGTCATTGACCGCGAGCTTACTGAAACGCCGAAGAATGACTGTCAAATATTGCCAAGCTGTTGAATGAGAACCACAAATTTCGAATTCCAGACGCGTCTGATTGACGTGCACTCGAACATCTCTGGTCGAGTTCCCACAGCACATATACGGCACATCAGATCGAATTCTCGTGCGTCTGTCGTATGCGCACCCGTTACGTACTCCGGACCAAACTGCGAACTAAAATTGATTCACGGTTGAACGTTGGGATGTGCAGTTATTCGTGCAAGGATCTTCTGAGATTTGTCGGAAGTCGCCCATTTAACCAGAGCGTGCGCTCCGCTACACCCACGGCTCCTCGAGCCCTTCGGTCCGCAACGCCGGCTGGACCGCCGGGCGCGCGAGCACTCGCTGCAGATAGCCGCCGAGTACCGGCCGCTGCCGCGCCGGCTCGGCAAAGCCACGCGTCCAGCGGCACAGCATCAGCGCGTACGGATCGAGCACCGTGTAGTACGCACCGGGCAGCCCTCCGGCGGGTGTCGGCATCAAGCAGCGGCGAACTCGATCACCGGTTCGCAGCGGATCGGAAAATTGACCGAGTTCGCGATATAGCACTTCGCGTGAGCATCGTGATGCAGATGTGCAGCCCGCTCGCGATCGTCGCCGGCCTGGATCGTCACGTGCGGGCGCAGCACGATTTCCGTGAAGCGGCCCTCATCGGCGCTGTCGACCATCGTGCCTTCCGCGTCGTCGACATAGGCGAGCACGCGAATGCCCGCTTCCGAGCACAGATGCAGATACCAGAGCTTGTGGCACGCCGATGCCGACGCCAGCAGCAGGTCTTCCGGATTCCAGCGCGAGGCATCGCCGCGAAACGCCGCGTCCGACGAACCGGGAATGTCCGGCTTGGAACCGGCCCGGATCAGATGATCCCGCCCGTACTCGCGATACCCCGATGTGCCGGTGCCGCGATTGCCCGTCCACTCGACTGCGACGCGATACTTGTGTTCGCCAGATGCCATCTCGCTCTCCATTGATGTGGGTTGCTTCGGCCGGGCCGGATGTCGTTTGACGAAGCCCGCCTGCGATCGCCATTTTGGCACCGGATTCCTGTTTGGTATACCATTATTCCAAATTGACGGAACATGCAGGCATGGAAGCCAAACTCGATTCCACCGCGGACGCGGTTGCCGCCTCGTTGCGGGACATGATCATCAACGGCGAGCTGGACGCCGGCGAGCGGCTCGTCGAGCGCGACCTGGCCGACCGGTTCGGCATCAGCCGGATTCCGATGCGCGAGGCGATCCAGCGCCTGGAGCGCGAAGGCTTGCTGGACATCTTCAGGAATCGCGGCGCCGTCGTGCGCATGCTGAGCGCGTCGGACGTGCAGGAAATCTACGACCTGCGCGCGCTGCTCGAAGGCGACGCGATCTACCGGAGCGTGAAGCGGCTCGACGACGAAACGCTCGCACGCGCCGAGCTCGTCCATCGTTTGCTCGGCGATGCGGCCGTGCCGCGCCGGCAAGGCGAACTGAACCGCGAATTCCACGCACTGCTGTATTCATGCTGCGGCAACGCGCGGCAGTTGAAGACGATCGCGGAGCTGCGCAGCCAGGTCGAACGGTACGAGCGCCTGCAGGCGACGCTGCTCGCGGATACGCCGTCGTTCCAGGTCGAGCACGAGGAGATCCTGCAGGCGTGCCGCGAACGCAATGCGCGTGCGGCTCGTTCGATGACGGTCGCGCATCTGGAATCGGCCAGAAGCATCGTGATGCGGCTCGTCGAAGGCGGGTGAGGACGGCCGTGCGTTTGCCGCTTGCCGTTTGCTAAGGCGGGCGCCACCTGATGCCGGGGCGCAACGATCACGACAGCGACCTCAACCTACTCGCCGCCACCACGCGTCAAACCGACGGCGTCGCGCCCCCGCCCGCCACGCGGCCAGTCGTACCCCGCACCACCAGTCTCGGTAGCGACGCGACACGCACGCTCGACGCCGCATCGCGCTGGCCACCCGCCTCGCGCAGCGCATTGAGCAGCTCGACCGCCAACCCGGCGGCCTCGGCGGTCGGGATCGCGACGGTCGTCAGCGTGGGCCGCGTGTCGCTCGCCAGGTGAATGTCGGTGATCCCGACGATCGACAGATCATCGGGCACACGCCTGCCGCGATCGGCCGCCGCATGCATCGCGCCGATCGCCGGCAGGTCGTTGGTCGCGACCAGCGCGGTCAACTGCGGGTGCTCGTCGAGCAACCACCCCGCCGCAAGCACACCGCCTTCGATCGAATCGGGCTCGGCTGCGACGATCGACGCATCGAGCCCCGCTTCGCGCATCACGTCGACGAAGCCGTCGTAACGCGCCGCCTGCACGCCGCCCGCCGACCCTCCGACGATCACGCCGATGTGCTCGTGGCCCAGTTCGATCAGATGCCGCGTCGCGATCCGCCCCGCCTCGCGGAAGTCCACCGCCACGCACGGCAATCCATCGGGCGGCGCCTCCGGCCGCTCCCACAGGCACAGCACGACCGGCACGCCACGCGCTGCCACATCGAGCAGATCCGGCAGATGCAGGTTCGCATTGGTCACGAGAATCCCTTCGGAGATCGTGCCGGCGATCTGGTCGAGATATGCACGCCCCTGCAACGGATCTTCGTTCGTGTTGCAGACGATCAGGAACTGCCCGTTACGCCGCACCGCGCGCTCGACCGCCAGCGCGAACTCCGGGTAGAACGGGTTCGCGATGCTCGACACCATCAGCGCGACCGTCGGCGCGCGCCCCTCCGCCAGCGCCCGCGCGGCGAGATGCGGCCGATACCCGAGCGCCGCCACCGCCTCCAGCACCCGCGCCCGCGTCGCCTCGCCCACCCGGCCGCGGTCGCGCAGCACGTTCGACACGGTTGCGGCCGTCACGCCGGCGCGGCGCGCCACTTCATCCAGGGTTGCCATCGCTTGCTCACTATATGAGACGTCTATCCAGTATTTGCTTCGCTTACCGAAGCGGCGCACTATCGCTGCACACCCTGCCGCCCGACCGACGGGCGCGACTCGGCCGCGATCGCATCGCCTCTTTTTTTGATCGCGATGATTAAGCGCTTAATCACTGATGAAGCGCATTAGAACATGGAGCGGAGACAATGGCGAGCATCTCGATGCGGCGCGTGCAGAAAGCCTATGGCGATCACGCGCCGGTCATTCGCGACGTCGATCTGGAGATCGGCGCGCACGAGTTCTGCGTGTTCCTCGGGCCGTCCGGATGCGGCAAGTCGACGTTGCTGCGGATGATCGCCGGGCTCGAGGATCTGAGCGCGGGCGAGCTGTCGATCGACGGCCGCCGTGTCGACGACGTGCCGGCCGCCGAACGCGGCGTCGCGATGGTGTTCCAGAGCTACGCGCTGTTTCCGCACATGACGGTCTACGAGAACATGGCGTTCGGGCTGAAGCTCGCGCGCGTGCCGAAGGCCGAGATCGACCGGAAGGTGCGCGATGCCGCGCGCATCCTGCAGCTCGACACGCTGCTCGACCGCAAGCCGAAGGCGCTGTCGGGCGGGCAACGGCAGCGCGTTGCGATCGGCCGCGCGATCGTGCGCGAGCCCGGCGTGTTCCTGTTCGACGAACCGCTGTCGAATCTCGACGCCGCACTGCGCGGCCAGACCCGCATCGAAATCGCGAAGCTGCACCGGCAGTTCGAACGCGCGAGCGTCGTCTACGTGACGCACGACCAGACCGAAGCGATGACGCTCGCCGACAAGATCGTGCTGCTGCATGCCGGCGCCGATACCGCGCAGCACGGCAGCATCGCGCAGGTCGGTGCGCCGCTCGACCTCTACCACCACCCGGCGAGCCGCTTCGTCGCGGGCTTCATCGGTTCGCCGCGCATGAACTTCCTGCCGGCCGTCGTGACCGCCTGTGATGCGCATCGCACGACCGTCACGCTCACGCCGTCCGGCGAAACCTTCGTACTGCAACGTGATGGCTCGGCGCTCGGCGCGGGCGCCACCGTGACGCTCGGCATTCGCCCCGAACACCTGACGCTCGGCGCCGCACACGACGCGACGGCGCTCGCACGCGACGTCGCACTCGTCGAACGCCTCGGCGAACAGACTTACGTGCACCTCGACCAGCCCGGCGGCCACTCGCTCATCGCGAAGGTGCCCGGCGACGCGCAGGTGCGCAGCGGCGAACGCGTGCGCGTGCATGCGCCGGCCGCGGCCTGCCATCTCTTCACCGAAGACGGCCGCGCGGTACCCGCGTGCGCCGACGTCCACGTTCACCATTACGCATAAGGATCGGGCATGCGCCTCGGAGTCTGTTACTACCCGGAACACTGGCCGGAAACGATGTGGGCCGACGATGCCCGCCGGATGAAAGCGCTCGGCATCGAGCAGGTGCGGATCGCCGAGTTCGCGTGGAGCCGCATCGAGCCGTCGCCGGGCGAATACGACTGGGGCTGGCTCGATCGCGCGGTCGACGTGCTCGGCGCGGCCGGCCTCGAGATCGTGATGTGCACGCCGACGGCGACGCCGCCGAAATGGCTGGTCGACCGCCACCCCGACATCCTCGCGATCGGCGCGGACGGACGGCCGCGCGCGTTCGGCTCGCGCCGCCACTACGACTTCTCGTCGCCGACCTATCTCGAGGCGTCGCGCCAGATCTGCACGGCGGTCGCCGAACGCTACGGCCGCCACCCGGCCGTGCGCTACTGGCAGACCGACAACGAGCTGGGTTGCCACCAGACCGTCGTCAGCTACTCGCCGGCCGCGCTCGTGCGCTTCCGTGCGTGGCTGAAGGCGCGCTACGGCACGATCGACGCGCTGAACCGCGCGTGGGGCACCGTGTTCTGGAGCATGGAATATCGCCATTTCGATGAAGTCGACGCGCCTGTCGGCACCGTGACCGAGGCTCACCCGTCGCATCGCCTCGACTACCGGCGCTTCGCGTCGGACGAAGTCGCGCGCTATCACCGGATGCAGGTCGACGTGATCCGCGCGCACTCGCCGGGCCGCCCCGTCGCGCACAACTTCATGCAGCTGTTCACCGAGTTCGACCATTACGAGGTGGCGCGTGACCTCGACATCGCGACCTGGGACAGCTATCCGCTCGGCGCGCTCGAGGAGCAGTGGTTCGCACCCGACGTGAAGGCGCGCTGGCTGCGCACCGGCCATCCCGACTTCGCGTCGTTCAATCACGATCTCTATCGCGGCATGTCGAAGCTGCCGTTCTGGGTGATGGAGCAGCAGCCGGGGCCCGTGAACTGGGCGCAATGGAACCCTGCACCGCTGCCGGGCATGGTGCGCCTGTGGAGCTGGGAAGCGTTCGCGCACGGCGCCGGCTGCGTGTCGTACTTCCGCTGGCGGCAGGCGCCGTTCGCGCAGGAGCAGATGCATGCGGGCCTCCACACCCCCGATGACCAGCTCGACGAAGGCGGCCGCGAGGCGCAGCGCGTCGCGCACGAGATCGCGGCCGTGCACGACGCCGGCGCGGATGCGGATGGCGCCGTGCGCGCCCCCGTCGCACTGGTCTTCGATTACGAAGCGAAGTGGCTGTTCGAAGTGCAGCCGCAGGGCGCCGATTTCCATTACCCGCGCTTCGCGTTCGAGTACTACTCGGCGCTGCGTTCGCTCGGCCTCGACGTCGACATCGTGTCCGCGCACGCGCCGCTCGACGGCTACCGCCTCGTCGTCGTGCCGCCGCTGCCGGTCGTCCCGGACGATTTCGCCGCGCGGCTCGCCGCCTCCGGCGCGCAGGTCGTGCTCGGCCCGCGCACCGGCTCGAAGACCGTCGACCTGCGGATCCCGCCGACGCTGCCGCCCGGCACGCTCGCGTCGATCCTGCCGGTACGCGTGTGGCGCGTCGAATCGCTGCGGCCGAACGTGGCCGAGCGGGTCGACGGCACGCTGCGCGACGGCGCGCCGCTCACCGGCAACGCACGCCACTGGCGCGACTTCGTCGAACTGCATGACGACACGCACAGCGTCGTGCGTGCGCGCTTCGCCGACGGTCACCCGGCGTGGGTATCGCACGGCACGCTGCACTACTGGGCCGCGCTGTTCGACGACGCGACCACCGCCCGGCTGTTCGCCGATGTCGCGGCCGAGGCCGGCCTCGCGCCCGCGCCGCTCGGCGACGGCGTGCGCGTAAGCCGGCGCGGCGGCCTGACCTACGTTTTCAACTATGGCGACGCACCGCACACGATCGACGCGGTGCCCCCGTCCGCGTTCGTGCTCGGCACGGCCCAAGTCGGGCCGCAGGACGTGGCCGTGTATCGAAGCCGTTCGTAGCAACCGCGACCGGCGCCACGACGCGCCGGTCACGCACAACGACACCCAGGACTGGAGACACGTATGACCCATCGCCCCCTTCGCACCGCCGCCCGGCTCGCCACGGCCGCCGCTGTCGCACTGGCATCGCTCGGCATGACGGCGCCCGCCGATGCCGGCACGCTGACGATCAACATCGCGTTCAAGGGCGCCAGCCAGCGCGCGGTCTGGCAGTCGACGATCGAAGCGTTCCACAAGGCGCATCCCGACATCGACGTGAAGGCGACCTTCGTCGACGAGGAAGCGTACAAGGTGCAGCTCCCCGCGTGGCTCACGACCGTCGCACCGGATGTCGTGAACTGGCACGCCGGCGAACGGATGGCGTACTACGCGAAGCGCGGGCTGTTCGAGGACCTGAGCGGCGACTGGACGAAGAACGGCTGGGGCACGATGTACGCGTCGACGCGCGATGCATCGTCGTACAACGGCAAGCAGTACGCGGCGCCGACCGTCTACTACTCGTGGGGGCTGTTCTACCGCAAGGACCTGTTCCACAAGGTCGGCATCGCCGACGAGCCGAAGACATGGGACCAGTTTCTCGACGCGTGCAAGAAGCTGAAAGCGGCCGGCATCACGCCGATCGCGGTCGGCGGCCGCGACGCATGGACGCTCGCCGGCTGGTTCGACTATCTCGACCTGCGCGTGAACGGCAACGTGTTCCACCAGCAACTGATGGCCGGCGACGTGCCGTACACCGACCCGCGCGTGAAGAAGGTCTACACGACGTGGAAGTCGCTGATCGACGCAGGCTACTTCATCGACAACGCGCTGTCCTACGATCTCGACGGCGCGCAGCCGTTCCTGTTCCAGGGCAAGGCCGCGATGATGCTGATGGGCACCTTCATCGCGGCGGGCTTCCCGCCGAACGTGAAGCAGGAAATGGGCTACTACCGCTTCCCGATCATCGATCCGAAGGTGCCGACCGCCGAGGACGGCCCGGTCGAATCGCTGCATATCCCGACGAAGGCGAAGAACAAGGCCGACGCGCATACGTTCCTCGCGTTCGTCGAAACGCCCGAGATGGGCGCGAAGCTCGCGGAGGGGCTCGGCTCGCTGTCGGCCAACAGCAAGTCGCCCGAGCCGGCCGATCCGGTCTCGCGCATCGGCTTCCGGATTCTTGCCGACACGAAGGGCGGCGTCGCGCAGTTCTACGACCGCGACATGACGAAGGAAATGGCCGACGAGGGGATGAAGGGCATGCAGCAGTTCGTCGCGAATCCCGCGCAGCTCGATACTGTGCTCGCGCAGCTCGAACAGACCCGCAAGCGCATCTACAAGAAGTAACCGCGTGACCCAACCGGCGGCCCCGTGCCGCCGTGCCCGTTCAGGAGGCTTGCCGTGTCCAGTCCGATCACGTCCCCCCCGCCCGCCGGCGCGGGCGCCGCGCCGCCGCCGCGCAGCGCATCC
>NZ_JAAGPH010000065.1:0-40954 GCF_017104705.1 Burkholderia sp. Se-20373
CGGCAGCGCGAGGCCCGCGATCCGCCACCGGCGAAGCGGATCGCGCCGGCCGGCGGCTGGCGAAGCGGGGCGGCGGGGCGCGAGCGTGTCGTCGCGGGCGGCGGTGTCGGTCATGGAGGGCAGCTCAGCGCGACGCGTCGACGAGCGGGCGCGCGAACGACGGATCGATCAGCGTATCGACGATCTTCGCGGGATCGACGCCGGGCTTGGTCAGCTGTTCGGCCGTCAATACGGGGGCGGCCGCCTTCAGCGCCGCGCGCTGGATGTCGCCCGGAACGGGATCGCTGAAGTCGTTGCGCTGCAGCTGCAGTTTCGCCACCGGCAGCGATACCTTCGATTCGTCGGCGACGATCTGAGCGGTGTCGGCCGGATGCGCGACGATCCACTGGCGCGCGCGATCGTAGACCTTCAGCACGCGCGTGACCGCCTGCGGGTACTGGCTGGCGAACGCGTCGCGGACGTTCAGGAAGCCATAGGTGTTGAACGCAACGTTGCGATAGAGCAGGCGCGCGCCGTCGTCGAGCTGCGCCGCGGCCATGTGCGGATCGAGGCCGGCCCACGCATCGACCTGGCCGTTCGCGAGCGCGGTGCGCCCGTCCGGATGCTGCAGGTTGACGATCTCGACGTCGTCGCGGGTCAGGCCGACCGTGTGCAGCGCGCGTAGCGTGAACAGGAACGGATCGGTGCCGCGCGTCGCGGCGATTTTCTTGCCCTTCAGGTCCGCGAGCGAGCGGATCGGCGAATCCTTGCGAACCACCAGCGCGGTCCACTCGGGGCGGGAGAACACGTAGACGGTATGGATCGGGTTGCCGTTCGCGCGTGCGAGCACCGACGCGAGGCCCGCGGCGGAACCGAAATCGACCGCGCCGCTGTTCAGGTATTCGAGCGCACGATTGCTGCCCAGGCTCAGCACCCAGCGAATCGACGTGCGGTCGGCCTTGAATTCGTCTTCGAGCCAGCCGAAGTGGCGGATCACCAGGCTCTCCGGCGAGTAGTACGCGTAGTCGACGCGGATCTCCGCGGGCGTCGCGGCGCGTGCGTGCACCGGAACGAGGCTGGCGAGCGCGGCAACGACGAGGGCCGCGGATTGCCACGCGCGGGACCAGGACAGCTTCATCGGGGATTCTCCGGAAGGGCGGCAAGATGCCGCGAACAGGCAGGGTGACCGGTCAATGTAACGAAGCATCGGCGCGCCGTGAACGAAGCAATTCGCGATTGAACATGCACGCTGCTGCTAAGCGTGGACGGCGGGCAACTTTATGACGCGGGCCGATTAATTTATCGATTTATATCGCTTGGGATAACGGAATCGGGAGAACAGAATGCGTGCTGCCGGAACGTGATGGCGTCGCGTGTCGGGAAGCGCTCGGCTGCCTGGGTTCTCTGCCGGTCGCGATTGAATACGCCCGACTTCCGGCTCCATGCGGACCTCGCCGGTCATGCGGCGAAAAACTAAGGAATGCGATGAGTTCGATCGATCTGAACGCCGTGACACCGGTTTCCTCGCCCATTCGTTCGGCAAGCGACGTCGCGCGGCTGATCAACACGGTGGACAGCTCGGTCAGTCATGCCCGGATGATCGTGCTGCTGGCGCTCGGCGGCGTGTTTCTCGATGCGTACGACCTGACGACGCTGTCCTACGGGATCGACGACGTGGCGCGCGAGTTCGGCCTGACACCCGCGCTGACCGGGCTGGTCGGGTCGGCGATCATGATCGGCACGATCTTCGGCAGCCTGATCGGCGGATGGCTGACCGACAGGATCGGCCGCTACCAGGTGTTCATGGCCGACATGCTGTTTTTCGTGGTCGCGGCGATCGCGGCCGGGCTGGCGCCGAACGTCTGGGTGCTGATCGGCGCGCGCTTCGTGATGGGGCTCGGGGTCGGCATCGACCTGCCCGTCGCGATGGCGTTTCTCGCGGAATTCTCGAAGTTCAACGGTCGCGGCAACAAGGCGTCGCGGCTCGCGGCGTGGTGCCCGATGTGGTACGTGGCGTCGTCGGCCTGCTTCCTGCTGATCTTCGGGCTGTATTTCCTGCTGCCTGCCGAGCACGCGGGATGGCTGTGGCGCGCGTCGCTGATCTTCGGCGCGGTGCCCGCCCTCGTCATCATTCTGTTCCGGAACCGGTTCATGAACGAATCGCCGCTGTGGGCCGCGAACCAGGGTGACCTGGCCAACGCCGCGCGGATCCTGCGCGAGTCGTACGGGATTCATGCACACGAAGCGGAAGATGCCCGACGCGCGCCGAGCCAGCCGCCCGTGCGCATTCGTGTGCTGTTCCAGCGCCCATACCTGGGGCGCACGATCGTCGCCAGCGTGATGAACCTGTGCATCCCGTTCGAATACACGGCGATCGCGTTCTTCCTGCCGTCGATCCTGTCGCAGTTTCTCGGCGCGGGCGTGTTCGAAACGATCGCGGCGTCGCTGGCGCTGAACGTGCTGTTTGCGTTTACCGGCGGCTTGCTGGGCATGCGCCTTGCCCATCGCCATGCGTCGCGCCATGTCGCGATCGCGGGGTTCGCGCTGCAGTTCGTCGCGCTCGTGGCGCTCGCGCTGGCAGGGCATCCGCATGGTGCAGTCGCGATCGGCTTCGTGCTGCTGATGCTCGGCACCTGGCTGTTCGCCGAAGGGTTCGGGCCCGGCGCGCAGATGATGATCTACCCAACGCTGTCGTATCCGGCGGCGATCCGCGGCACCGGCGTCGGCTTCGGGCGTTCGCTGTGCGGCATCGGCCAGGCGCTCGCGCTGTTCGTGCTGCCGATCCTGCAGGCGCGGCTCGGCACGGACATGTTCTGGGTCGTCGCGATCAGCGCCGCCACGCCGATCGTGTTCCTGCTGATCGTGCGTTACGAGCCGACGGCGCGGGATATCGACGACGACGGCGCGGTTTGAACGCGATCGAGGTCGCTCATCGTCAGGGAAACGCGCGCACGGTGGGTGCGCGCGTCGTCGTGGGTTGGGTTGCCGCGGCCGTAAGATTCGCCCGCTCGAGGGACGAGCGCGGAAGCAGCGCCCGCATCGGGGCTGCACCGGTTGTCGAGTGAGGGAAGAGGGCCGATCAGGCGGCGTGCCGGGCGAGTGGCGGCCCGACGCACCGGTTGCTGCTCATCGTGAAGCCGGCCGGCCCGCACACTGCGGGCCGACCAGCCGCCGAATGTTGTCACGCTCAGGCAGCCGCCCGTTCGGCATCGCGCTTGACCTGCTCGATGTCGCGATACTGCGCGGCCGGATGTTCGTCCGGCAGCCGCGCCGACCCGCCGAACAGTTTCTCGCGCAGCGTGCCCGGCGCATAGCCGGTCGGATACACGCCGCGCCGCTGCAGTTCGGGGACGAGATAACGCACGACGTCCTCGAAGGTTTCGTGCGCCACCGCATACGCGAGGTTGAAGCCGTCCACGTCGGTGGCCGCGACCCATTCCTGCAGGATGTCCGCGACCGTTTCCGCCGACCCGACGAACACCGGCCCCAGGCCGCCGATGCCGCCCCAGGCCGCCAGTTCCTCGATCGTCCACGCGGTGTCACCGCCCGCGAGGTGCTCGACCGCCGACACGATCGCATTCGTTTCGACGCGCCGGACGGGGTCGTTCGGCGCGTACTGGCCAAAGTCGATGCCGGTCCAGCCGGACATGAACACCAGCGAGCCGTCGTACGACACGTACTTGCGGTATTCGTCAAACTTGGCCTGCGCCTTCTCGTCGGTTTCGTCGACGATCACGGTGACGAGGTTGTAGATCAGGACCTTGCTCGCGTCGCGCCCGGCGGCCGTGGCCTGCGCGCGCACCTCGGCCACGTAGCGCGCGAGCTGCGGGCGGGTCGGCGCGGCGACGAACACGCATTCCGCGTGCTGCGCGGCGAACGCCTTGCCGGGGCCGGACGCGCCGGCCTGGAACAGCACCGGCGTGCGCTGCGGTGACGGCTCGCACAGGTGGTAGCCGGGCACGTCGAAGAAGCGGCCCTTGTGGCCGATCTCGTGCACCTTCTCCGGATGCGTGAACACGCGGCCGTCGCGATCGCGGACGACCGCGCCGTCTTCCCAGCTGCCCTCGAACAGCTTGTACAGCACCTCGACGTATTCGGCCGCGACCGCATAGCGGTCGTCGTGCGTGCGCAGGCCGTTGTCGCCGACGTTCTTCGCACCGCTTTCAAGGTAGGACGTGACGATGTTCCACGCGAGCCGGCCCTTCGTGTGATGGTCGGCGGTCGACAGCCGGCGCGCGAACGTGTAAGGGTGCTCGAACGTCGTCGACGCGGTGATGCCGATGCCGAGATGCTCGGTCGCCATCGCGATCGGCGCGGCGAGCTGCAGCGGATCGTTGACCGGGATCTGCGCGGCCTGATGCAGCGCGTGGTAGTTGCTGCCCTTGTAGACGTCGTAGTAGCCGATCACGTCGGCGATGAAGATCGCGTCGAAAATCCCGCGTTCGAGCACGCGGGCGAGGTCGGTCCAGTAGTCGAGATCCTTGTATTGCCACGACCGGTCGCGCGGATGGGCCCACAGCCCGGGCGACTGGTGGCCGACGCAGTTCATCTCGAACGCATTGAAGCGGATGGTCTTGCTCATTGGGCGGCTCCTGTCTCTGCGTGCGTGCTCGCGCTCGAACTCGCCCCCGGGCCGTTGCCGATCTGCCAGACGAACGGCGGCG
Organism: Burkholderia sp. Se-20373; assembly: GCF_017104705.1. Lineage (NCBI taxonomy): Bacteria > Pseudomonadati > Pseudomonadota > Betaproteobacteria > Burkholderiales > Burkholderiaceae > Burkholderia > Burkholderia sp. Se-20373. The sequence goes on from NZ_JAAGPH010000065.1 coordinate 4,644, forward strand.
TGCGCCCGTTGATGACCCAGTCGCCGACGATCCGCGCCTTGTAGACGAGCGGGTTGTGCGACGACACGGTGCGCGCGTTGCGCCAGTGACGATCGAGCGCCGTCGTGCTGCGGGTCGCCGACGCGCCGAGCGCGTCGAACAGGCGCGTCGCCGCGCGCAGCACGAGGTCCGACACGACGAGCTGGCTTTGCGCGGATTCGATCTCGGCCGCGACGTTCGCATCGTGCTCGGCCGCCTCGTCGCCGCCGAAGTGCGCTTCGTAGGCCCGTTGCAGCGGCTGCGCGGCGCGCAGCGCGAGCGCGTCGGCCGCATAGGCCCACGACGCGATCTCGCCGATCACCTGCTGCAGCTGCGCGTCGTCGGCCGCGCGCGGGGCGTTGCCGTGGCTGTACACGCGGGTGCGGCGACGCACCAGGTCGCCCGCGTCGCGCACGATCGCGTGGCCGATGCCGGCCAGCGTCGCGACGTGGAAGAGCTGGTAGAACGCCGTCTGGTACTTGAAGCGTCGCGCGAAGTCGATCACGTCCCGTGCGTCGACCGTCGCGTCTTCGAAGCGCGTGGTGCCGCTGCCGGTCGTCGTCTGGCCGAAGCCGTCCCAGTCGTCTTCGCGGATCACGCCGGGCTGCGCGGTCGAGACGGCGACGATCACGTCGCTGCCGTCGTCCGCGCGTTGCGCGAACACGTCGATCCAGTCGGCGAACAGGCTGCCGGTGCTGTAGAACTTCCGGCCGTTCAGCACGAGCCGGCCATTCTTTTCGGATACTTTCGTGATGGTCTGGCCGAGCGCCACGTCGCCGGTTTCCGTCCATGCGTTGCCGACGAGCTGGCCGCTCGCGAAGCGGTCGAACCAGGTCTGGCGATCGGCGCCGGGCGGCGCGTTCAGCCAGTCCTCGACGAACGCGAAGTGCCCGCGCAAGGCCTGCGGCAGATTGGAATCGGCGGCGGCGAGTTCGGTCAGCAGCCGGAACAGCTGCGGCAGCGACGCGCCGGCGCCGCCGTCGCGCACCGGCAGCCGCACGGCGCCGAAGCCGGCGGCCTTCAGCCAGCCGATCGCCTCGTGCGGCAGCTCGCGGCGGCGTTCGCGTTCCGCGGTGCCGGCCGCGATGCGTTCGAAGATCGGCCTGAAGCGGCTGGCAAGCGCGTCATAGTCGGTGCCGGTGGAAAGTTCGGTTGCTGCGGGAGACGAAGTCATGCGGAGGTCCTTGAAAGGCGGGGCCGTCGATGCCGGCAGGCCAGTATAGGAATCACGCTGCGCACGATCCAATAACGGATTCGTACATCGTTATCGTCACCGGGCATTACGCGGGCGAGGCGGCGTGGCGTCGATGCCGGGGCGTCGATTTCGTCGCTGACGCGCGATTCATGGCGGGCCGCGCACCGCATCGTTTGTCATGCGAAGGAATATCGTTGTGCGAATCGCTCGGTTTGCCGGCGTGCGGGGCGCTGCTAGATTGAATGTTTCCGTCAATCAGCAGGAGAGCCCGATGTCAGAGACGAGCGCCACGATCCAGGAACGGCCGGCCGATACGCAACCGCAAGCGGCGCACGTGATCGCCGATGACGCGCAGGCCATCGCGGCCGCGCATGCACTTGCGCAGCGGCTCGCGGAAGGGGCGGCCGAGCGCGACCGGGAGCGCCGGCTGCCGCGTGACGAGATCGAATGGTTCTCGCAGTCGGGGCTGTGGGCCATCACCGTGCCGAAGGCATACGGCGGCGCGGGCGTGTCGCACGTGACGCTGACGGAGGTGGTGAAGATCGTCGCGGCGGCCGATCCGTCGCTCGGGCAGTTGCCGCAGAATCATTTCGGGCTGGTCGACGTGATCGCGCTGACCGGCACCGACGCACAGAAACGCCACCTGTTCTCGGAAGTGCTGAGCGGCAAGCGATTCGGCAACGGCTTTTCGGAGAAAGGCACGAAGCACGTGCTCGACCTGAAGACGCGCGTGCGGCGGGACGGCGACGATTACGTCGTCGACGGCACCAAGTTCTATTCGACCGGCGCGCTGTTCGCGCACTACGTGCCGGTGCTTGGCCTCGACGACACGGGCCAAGCGTGGCTCGCGTACATTCGCCAGCCCGCGCCGGGGCTGACCGTGATCGACGACTGGTCGGGGTTCGGGCAACGGACCACCGCGAGCGGCACCGTCGTGCTCGACAACGTGCGCGTGCCGGCGTCGCATGTACTGCCGGCGCAGCGCGTGTCGGATCTGCCGACGCTGAACGGCCCGCTGTCGCAGATCATCCAGGCCGCGATCGACGCGGGCATCGCGAAGGCCGCGCTCGACGATACGCTGGCGTTCGTGCGCTCGCGCACGCGGCCGTGGGTCGACAGCGGCGTCGAGCGGGCGGCCGACGATCCGCTGACGATTCGCGAGGTCGGCCACCTTCACATCCAGCTGCATGCGGCGGAGGCGCTGCTCGAGCGCGCGGCGCGTACGCTCGACGAGATCGCGGCGAGCGGCGACGTGACCGACGACGATGTCGCGCGTGCATCGGTGGCGGTGGGCGAGGCGAAGGTGCTGACGACGGAGATCGCGCTGCTCGCGGGGGAGAAGCTGTTCGAGCTGGCGGGCACGCAGTCGACGCTGGCCGAGCACAACCTCGACCGGCACTGGCGCAATGCACGCACGCATACGCTGCACGATCCGGTGCGCTGGAAATATCACCTCGTCGGCAACTACTACCTGAACGGCGTGCGGCCGGCGCGCCATGCGTGGAATTGAACGCGTGACGATCGTGGTGTCATGGCTCGGTGACGAATGAGTGCGTTACCGCGGTCGAACACCACCACGCGATCATGATCGAACCCGGCATTGCCTTCGTCGAAGCGCAATCGCCGGGTATCGGGCAGGCGAATGCTGTACGGAGAGCGCTACTGCGCCAGCGCGGCGACGCGACGAAATCGCCGCATCCCCATGAGTCGCCTTACCGAGACGAGTCAGGCAACGTGTAGTCGAAGCGGTACGAATGCAGGCCGTTGTCGATGATGATGATCATCGAGCCGGCGAGCCCCAGCAATTCTCCGGTGCCGGAATCGGGCACGACGGTGATCGACTGCTGCGGCTGCCCGCGCGTCATGGTGGAGCTGTGCTGCAGGACGAAACTGCCGTGGCGGCCGCCCAGCGCGCCTTGCACGGTTTCCATCGCCACATAGCCGGCGGAGCCCTGGACGCTGCTTCGAAACGCGAGCATCTCTCCCTGGCTGACGGCTTCCAGGTCGCCGTGATACTGCTTGTCCAGCGACATGCGGCCGAGCCCGGTCGGTTCCGCGACGGCACTCAGGGATTCCGGATTCAGCTTCACTTCAAACGGACCATTGGCCAGCAGTGTCATTGCAGCGCTCCTCGTCGAATTGGCAACCCGCACTATAAGCCAACCGGGTGTTGCAGGAGGTAACGGTTTGCCTGATCGGTCGGAATCAAGGGCGCATCGGATTGCGGATCGTATGCCGCGCGTCGCTTGCGGCGATAATCGGGATCCCGACCTCGACCGCTTTCCCCGATGACTCTCCCTGCGTTCGCATCCTTTCAGGATCTGGCCAACGCGTTGCTGGCTTGACGAAGACTCCACGGTTCGATTGTTTCGAATCGCCGCGACCCCGTCGGCGCGCAACGCGATGCTTCAATCGTCACCTGCCTGATAAAGCGCCCGCACCTGCGTCAACTCGTCGATGAACTGCTCCTTGAGCGCTTGCGGCCCGAGGATCTTCACGTGTGCGCCGAACCCCAGCAATTTCCGCGCGCCGTGCTCGATCGATTCGATCGGCATCAGGAACGCTTTCCATCCCGGCGGCAGCTCCGTGTTGCCTTGTTCCGGCGCGACAGGCTCGGCCTTGATCCGCGCATTGGCCAGCCAGGTTTCGCCGCGTGGCGACACGGCGATATGGGCGGTCAGCCGATTGAGGTCGGCTTCGTACCGGCTCATCGCGTCGCGCCAGTGCGTCGCGAGGTCGAATCGCGCGGGCCGCTTGAAGCGGCGGCGCGATGCATCGAGTTCGAGGATATTCGCGAGCCGGAACGTGAGTACGCCGGGCTTGCCGGCCACCCGGGCAACCAGGTACCACGCACCGCCCTTGAGCACCAGGCCGAGCGGTTCGAGTGCGCGGCGGGACACGCCGCGCCAGCTCCGATACTTCACGTCGATACGGTACGAACCCCACACCGCATCGGCCACTTCACGCAGGAAGGCCGGCGTTTCCTGCGCGCGGTACCAGTCGACGGTGTCGACGTGCAGCCGGCTGGCGACGCGATCGGCATGCTCGCGCGAGCCGGGCGGCAGGCTCGCGATCATCTTCAGCCGAGCGGAAGTCGCCATGCCGTCGAGGCCCAGTTCTCGCGCCGGCCCGGGCAAGCCCGCCAGAATCAGCGCGTGCGCTTCGTGCTCGGTGAGCCCGGTGAGATCGGTACGCCAGCCGTCGCTCAATTGAAAGCCGCCGTTGCGGCCGCGATCGCCCCAGATCGGCACGCCGGCCGTGGAGAGCTGGTCGATGTCGCGCAGGATCGTGCGCTCGGACACTTCCAGCGCTTCCGCGAGCGCCGGTGCGGTCATCCGGCCGCGCGCTTGCAGCATCATCATGATCGACAACAGGCGGCTCGCTTTCATGAACGACACGTTACCTCAAATACCTGACATGAGGTGTCATGTTTTCGGGCTTATGCTTTTCCACATTCCCGATCCGTTTCATCGACGCGGGTGACGCAGCATGACATCACGAGGGATCAAACGATGAAGATCATTTCCGGGCCACTGAGCATGTTCGGGGCGAAGGTCGAGATCGCGGCGCACGAGAAGGGCATCGAGTTCGAACTGGTGATGGTGCCGTTCAGCCAGCGTCGCGGCTACGATCCCAAGCATCCGGACGTGCTGCGGATCAACCCGAAGCGGCAGGTACCGGTGCTGATCGACGGCGATCTGGAACTCTTCGATTCCACGCAGATCTTCGAGTATCTCGAGGACCTGAAGCCCGATCCCGCGCTATGGCCGGCGCATCCGGCGGCGCGCGCGATCGCGCGTCAGCTCGAGCACTGCAGCGACGAAATCCATTTTCCGCATGTCGTCAGGCTGATGGGGCTGGAGGAGACACCGGACGATCCGGCGGCACAGGCTGCGCGCGCCGCGGCAGCCGAATACTATCGGCGCATGGAGCACGTGCTGGCGGATCGCGCGTTTCTGGCCGGAACGTATTCCTATGCCGACATCGCGTTCTACATGGCGCAGCTGTTCGGCGCGCGCAAGGGCGCACCGATGACGGACGAAACGCCCCGCCTGCTCGCGTGGCGTGAACGGATGACGGCACGCTCCGCCGTGCGCAAGGTCGCCAGTGCGATGGCCGGCTATCTTGCGTCGATCGGTGAAGCCGTTCCCGACTTTCTTCGCGGGCTCGACTAGCCACGTTCGAGCGCGGGCAGGAGACGCCCTTCAGATGCAAGGGCAACTGAAGGCCGCACGGGCACCGTCGGTGTTCAGCCGCGGATGAACGCGAGCAGATCGGCGTTGATCGTCTCGGCGTTGGACGTGGGCATGCCATGCGGGAAGCCGGAATACGTCTTCAGCGTGCTGTTCCTCGCCAGCTTCGCCGACAGGAGCCCGGAATCCGCATACGGGACGATCTGGTCGTCGTCGCCATGCATCACCAGCACGGGGATCGTGGTGCTTTTCAGGTCCTCGGTGAAGTCGGTCTGCGAGAACGCGACGATGCCGTCGTAGTGGGCTTTCGCGCTACCCATCATGCCCTGCCGCCACCAGTTCCAGATGACGCCTTGCGATGGCTTCGCGCCGTCGCGGTTGTAGCCGTAGAACGGGCCGGCCGGCACGTCGTAATAGAACTGCGCGCGGTTCGCCGCGAGTTGCGCCTGGAGGTTGTCGAACACGTCTTTCGGCAGGCCGCCCGGATTGCTGTCCGTCTTGACCATCAGCGGAGGAACGGCGCTGATCAGCACGGCCTTGGCCACGCGGTCCTCGCCGTGACGGGCGACGTAGTGGATCACCTCGCCGCCGCCGGTCGAATGGCCGACATGAACGGCGCCTTGCACGCCGAGGTGATTCACGACCGCGGCGACGTCGTCCGCGTAGTGATCCATGTCATGACCGTCCCAGACCTGGCCGGAGCGCCCGTGGCCGCGACGGTCGTGTGCGATCACGCGATAGCCCTGTGCCAGGAAGAAGAGCATTTGCGCATCCCAGTCGTCGGCGCTGAGCGGCCAGCCATGATGAAAGAAGATGACCTGCGCGTCGCGCGGCCCCCAGTCCTTGTAGAAGATGTCGACGCCATCCTGCGTTGTGACGTATCCCATGTCTGCTCCTGTTCGGTGGGCGATATCGATCCGTGACGGTCCTGCCGGTCGCGAGCGTCGCCGGGCCGGCGCTGCGCATGCGGTGGCATCCGCGGCCCGCCTGCCTTGGCGATGCACTTACTCTAGGTTTAAAGTTAGGTTTAATGTCAACACGCTGGAGAGGCAGGTATGCGAATCGGGGAGCTCGCGAAGCGCAGTGGCCTGACGGCCTCGCGGATCCGTTTCTACGAGGCTGAAGGGTTGCTCACGGCCGTCGAGCGCGGTGCGAATGGTTATCGGGACTACGGCGAAGACGCGGTGTGGATGCTCGAGATCATCGCCGGCGCGCAGAGCGCCGGGTTCTCGCTGGAACAGATCCGCCATCTGCTGCCGTTGAAAGCGGGCAACTGGCAGCATGACGGGCTGGTGGAGGCGCTCGAACGGAAAGCCGCCGAGATCGACGCGATGCAGAAGCGCCTCGAGGAGAACAAGGCGCAACTGCGCGTCGCGATCGACAGCATCAAGAACCGGCCGACCGAACTGACCTGCTCGGAGCGTACGCGCTGGGTGATGGACCGGTTGCGCAATCCGGGCGAGGTGTCGACACCCGGCAAGGGTCGTCGCACGACCGCCAAATGATCCGGCACTGGCATGCTGAGCGCCTGCCGGTCGCCCGGATGCAATCCGACGTACCCCTCTATTCGTGCCCTTGACCTTGAAGTTGACTTAAATCTTAGAGTGCTTGCTGACGGCGGTGAGTCAGCGGGCATCGGGTGTTGCCTGCCACGGTCGATCATCGACGAGAGGCAACGAACATGGACAGGCGTTTTACACAGGTCGAATTCGGTCCGCACAAGGTCGACGTGCCCGAAGGCGGGTACTACGACCGGTTCCGGATGAACCCTGACCTCGACGAGGTGGCGCGCGATCCCGCGGCGGGGAACATCGATTTTTTCCGTCGGATTCCGAAGCGTCAGGTCGCGTCGCGGGTCGGCCCGACCTGGGCGCCGAATTTCTACTACCGTTCCAGCAGCATTCAGCTGCTGTTCCTGGCGCCGCTCGAACGCCTGCGGACCACGCTGCCGGTGCCGCTCGAGCCGCTGCGCGCGCTCCCCGGGTACGGGCTGGTCGCGCTGACCTTCTTCTCGTATTCGGTGTGCGACAACGATCCGTACGACGAAGTGTCGGTCGCGTTGGTGATCCGCCGTCCCGGCGCAACCGGGTCGCACGCGCTCGAGCTGCTCGATTCGATGCGGCGCCGAAGCTTCTTCGCGCACGTGCTCGCGCTGCCGGTCACCACGGAAATCGCGCGGGTGCGCGGCGTGCACGGCTATCAGCTGCCCAAGTGGCTCGCCGATATCGACGTGAACCTCGGCGCCACCGCCAGCGCCCGCATTGCCGGCCCGGGCGGCCGGCCGGACCTCAGCCTGAGCGTGCCGATGCCCGCGCTGACGAACGTCGCGTCGCAGTCGCACATGGGCACGTCGACGATGATCAACCGCATCGACGGCGAATGGCACCAGACGTTGGTGCAGACGAATGCGCTATCGTTCGCCCAGCGCCTGCTGCCGCGCAACGTCGAGCTCGTGCGGCACGGCGGCCCGCTGAGCCAGTTGCTCGACGGACTGGGCGCGTCGACCATCCTGCGTCTGGACGTGGTGAAGGACGCGCAACTGGTGCTGAACCTGCCGACCCCGTTGAAGGCCTTCGATGAACCCGGAAAGCCACGCTGACGCCACGCCACTTCGCGGCACGCCCGCGCCGAAGGAATCGCCCATGACCCGTCCGACCCACGATCTCGTCGTATTCGGCGCCACCAGTTTCGTCGGGCAGATCCTCGCCCGCTACCTGGCCGAGTACCTGTCAGGCAGCGGCGAAACGCTGCGCTGGGCCATCGCCGGCCGCTCCGAAGCAAAGCTCAGGCGGGTCAGGGATACGCTGGGCGCGGCCGGGCAGTCGGTGCCGATCATCGTCGCCGACGCGGCCGACGAAGCGCAGCTTCGCGCGCTCTGCGCGCAGACGCGGGTGGTCGTGTCCACCGTCGGCCCCTATGCGCTTTACGGGGAGCCGCTGGTCAGGGTCTGCGCGGAAACCGGCACCGACTACTGCGACCTCACCGGCGAGACGCAGTGGATCAAACGGATGATCGACAAGTACGAGCCAGCGGCCCGGCAATCCGGCGCGCGCATCGTCCATTGCTGCGGTTTCGATTCGGTGCCGTCGGACATGGGCGTGTTCTTCCTGCAGCAACAGGCGCGACAGCAGTGGGGCGTGCCGGCAGCGCAGGTGAAGATGCGGGTGAAAACGCTGAAGGGCGGCGCGTCGGGCGGCACGGTGGCGAGCGTGATCAACGTCGTCCGGGAAGCGGCGGCCGATCCCGCGTTGCGAAGGGAACTGCTTGATCCGTATTCGCTGTGCCCGAAGGGGCATGGCTTCACGGCCCGCCAGCAGGCGGTGCGATCCGCTTCATTCGATCGCGACTTCGACGCATGGATCGCGCCGTTCGTGATGGCGGCGATCAACGAGCGCGTCGTGCATCGCTCCAATGCGCTGGCCGGCAACGCGTACGGCAGCCGCTTCACATATGACGAAGCGGTGATGACGGGCACGGGCCTCAAGGGCCGCCTGACCGCGGTGACGATGGTGGCCGGTCTCGGCGCGTTCATGGTGGGTGTCGTCATCAAGCCCGTGCGCAGCCTGATGGAGCGCTTCCTGCTGCCGAAACCCGGCGAGGGGCCGAGCGCCGCGGCGCAGCTGGCCGGCCGCTACGATCTGCGCTTCTTCGGCCGCACCGACGACGGGCAGACCCTGCGCGTGAAAGTCACCGGCGACCGCGATCCGGGCTACGGCTCCACCGGCAAGATGCTCGGCCAGGCCGCGATCAGTCTCGCGCTGGATTGCGTCGGCGACGGCGTCAAGACCGGTCGCGGCGGCGGCTTCTGGACGCCCGCGACGATGTTCGACGCGCGCTACATCGAGCGCCTGGAGCGCCATGCGGGGCTGCGTTTCGAAGTGATTTGAGCGCGCATCGTCCGCGCGCCATTCGACAGGAAGCCGATAAAGATCGGATTGCGAATCAACATCGGGAGACAGCTGACAGTCACGACGACACAGATGGCACAGATGGCCGGGCACGATTCGGCCGAGGAGTATCGGAACATGAAGATCGGGGAACTGGCGGAACGCACCGGCCTGACCCCTTCGCGCATCCGCTTTTACGAACGCATCGGTCTGTTGACGCTCGTCGAGCGCGAAGCGAACGGCTATCGCACCTATCCGCAGGAAGCGGTGACGGTGCTCGACCTGATCACGGCCGCGCAGAAGGCGGATTTCAGTCTCGACGAGATTCGCACGCTGATGCCGGCCGACCTCGCGCAGTGGCCCTGCGCTTCGTTGCTGGACGCGCTGTGTCGCAAGGTGCGGGACATCGAGGCGCTGGAGGCGCGGCTCGCGCAAAGCAAGGCGCAGATCATGTCGCTGATCGCCGACATCGCCACGAAACCGGAGTCGGTCGATTGTGCAACCCATGCGAAGCGGTTACTGTCGCGCATCCCCTCGGGGCATGCGGTGGAGGGTGGCGGGGCTGCGACTGCCGCCGCGGATCTCGATGAAGCGGTTGTGCGCCGCCGGTCGCCCCGCACCTAGCGGCACCGCGCCAGCGCATCCCGTCACAGCAACGCGACGACCTGTTCCGCGGTCGCTTTCGCCGATTGCGGATTCTGGCCGGTCACGAGCCGGCCGTCGACGACGACATTCGACGTGAACGGTAGCAGCGCCTTCTCGTAGCGCGCGCCACGCAGCTGCATCTGCGCCTCGACGTTGTAGGGCACTTTCTTCGCGACGCCGGCCAGGATTTCCTCGACCCACGAATAGCCGGTGATCCGGCGGCCGGCCACCAGCAGCGAGCCGTCCGACAGCTTGGTATTCAGCAGTCCGCAGTAGCCGTGGCAGACCGACGACACGATACCGCCGCGCTCGTAGATCTCGCGCGTGAGCCGCTGCAGCCCAGCATCGTCCGGGTAGTCCCACATCACCGCGTGGCCGCCGGTGAAGTAGATCGCATCGAAATCGGCCGGATCGATCTCGTCGGGGCGCGCGGTGGTGGCCAGCAGCGCTTCATTGGCCTTGTCGGCGCGCCACGCTTTCGTGGCCGCGTCGGCGTGCGGCCATTTGAGCGAGCGCGGCTCCAGCGGCGACAGGCCGCCCTTGGGGCTCACCAGCCGCTGCTCATAGCCTTTCGCCGCGAAGATGTGATGGGCGTGGGTCAGCTCGGACAGCCACAGGCCGGTCGGTTGCGACGGATCGGCGTAGTGCGCGACATTGCTGACCACGTGAAGGATGCGCTTGCTCATGATGCGGTTCCCTTTCATCGGCCACGGGCGGACGTCGTCGACGCGCCGCCGGATTGTCGGATGGCAGTACCCATACCCATGGCCTCGATACGCTGCCGAGGCAAACCATAACCTTTAAGCGAAGTTGAAGGTCAAGGTCTTTTCGCCTTCGCCGACCGCGCGGGGCGGGCGGGCAGCACGAGACCGTCCAGCAAGGTGGTCAGCGCATCCTCGATCGCGTGATCGCCGACCTTCTCGCGCACCAGCCGCCCGTCGATCGCCAGCATCGTCAGCCCATGCAGATGCGCCCAGCAGGCCGTCGCCTGGCCGAGCGCCGGGCGCGGGCGAATCGTGCCGGCGCGCTGGCCGTGTTCCAGGATCTCGACGACCAGCAGGAACGGCGCCTGCACGCGCGGATCGAGATGGATGTCCGAGGGCTCGCCGGCATCCGCGGCAAACATCAGTCGATAGAGATCCGGGTTGCGCCGGCCGAACGCGAGATGGGCGTAGGCCAGCGCGAGCAGCACGTCCGGTGCGTCCGCTGCAGGATCGACGGACGCGGCGAGGTCTTCGTTCAGCCGATCGAAGCCGATCAGCGCGAGCTCGTGCAGCAACGCGGCCTTGTCCGGGAAATGCCGGTACGGCGCCGAATGGCTGACGTTCGCGCGCCGCGCGATTTCGCGCAGCGTGAACTGCCAGCCCTGTTGCTCCTGCAGCGTGTCGAGCGCCGTGTCGATGATCGCGCGCCGCAGATCCCCGTGGTGATAAGCCTTTTGCCCGGCGTCCGCAGCCTCATCCGACGACATCGCGTTGCTCCTATGTTGACAGGGAACACATTGTGAGCCTATGATCCGCCGCATGCAAGTTGACAGTGTCTACATCGACGCAACCTCGTGAGGTGCACCATGGCCGTTTCCGCAGAATCCAGCTCGAGCTTCGACCCGGCGGCGCTGCTGGCCCGTCAGCGCAACGCATTCGTCAGCGAGGGGCCGCCGAGCGTGCAGCAGCGCAAGGCGCGGCTCGCGCGGCTGCGCGCCGTGGTGCTTGCGTATCGCAGCGAAGTGGAGGAGGCGGTCAGCGCCGATTTCGGGCACCGCTCGCGACACGAGACCGCGATCATGGAACTGGTCGGCGTGATCCAGGCGATCGACTACCTGACGCGCAACCTGCGTCGCTTCATGAAGCCGCAGCGCCGGCACGTCGGGATCTTTTATCGGGCGGGGAACGCGCACGTGGAGTACCAGCCGTTGGGTGTCATCGGCGTGATGGCGCCGTGGAATTACCCGTTCGCGCTCACGTTCATTCCGCTGGCCACCGCGCTGGCCGCGGGCAACCGCGCGATGCTCAAGCCGTCGGAACTGACACCGCGCACCAGTGAGGTGATGCGCCGGATGCTCGCGGAAACCTTCCCGAGCGAGGAAGTCGCGGTCGTGCTCGGCGGCCCGGAAGTCGGCGCCGCTTTCAGCGGTTTGCCGTTCGATCATCTGCTGTTCACCGGCAGCACGCAGGTGGGCCGCAAGGTGATGAAGGCCGCCAGCGACAACCTGGTGCCGGTCACGCTCGAACTCGGCGGCAAGAGCCCGGCGATCGTCGCAAGGGGGCACGTCGACGGCCGGACGATGTCCAGCATCGTGTTCGGCAAACTGTCGAACGGCGGGCAGACCTGCGTCGCGCCCGACTATGCGCTGGTGCATGAAGACGACCTCGACGCGTTCGTCGCGCAATACGATGCGGCCGTCGCGCGCTTCTACCCGGGCGGGCCGACCAGCCCCGACTACACGTCGATCGTCAGCGACCGGCATTTCGATCGCCTGAAAGGTCTCGTCGACGAAGCGCGCAGCAAGGGCGCGCGCGTGATCGAGGCGGGCGTGAACCCGCGGCAGGCGGCCACCCGCAAGCGGACGCTCGCGCCCACGCTGATCGTCGGGGCCGGTGACGATACGACCGTCATGCAGGAAGAGATCTTCGGGCCGATCCTGCCGGTGCGCACGTATCGCACGCTCGACGAAGTCGTCGACTACGTGAATGCGCGTCCGCGGCCGCTCGCGCTGTATTACTTCGGCGTGCAGGACAGCGATTGCGAGTCGTTGCTCAAGCGCACCACGTCGGGCAACGTCGGCATCAACAACACGCTCCTGCATGTCGCGCAGGACGACTTGCCGTTCGGCGGCGTCGGTCCGAGCGGGATGGGCGCGTATCACGGCATCGAGGGATTCCGCGCGATGAGCCATGCGAAGGGCGTGTTCGTGCTGGGGCGCTGGAACCTGCCGAGCCTGCTGCGTGCGCCGTTCGGCAAGCTCGCGGATCTGTCGCTGGCGGCGCTGCTCGGGCGCAGCCGGGAACCGGCGGGCGTGCGGGCGGGATTGAGCGCGAAGCGCTGAGACCGGCGATGCACCGCGACCGGCGCGCGGCTGCTTTGCACGCAGCGCGCCGTTGTGGACGAACGCTCAGGCGTCGGTGAGTGCCTGGATCGAAGCTCGGCCGTGACGGGTGCCTGCTAGGGCCGGTTGAGCATGCCGGCCCCGTTGCGAATCGCGGTTTCATCGACAAGCGTCGCGGCGAATTCGACGGCGGCCGGCATTCCCGCGTCGTGCATCATCACGAATTCCATGTCCGGCAGCGCCGGCAAGCCTTCTGGCACGCCCAGCTCGCGGAGCGTGTCGTCGATCGCGCTGCGCGGCACCGGCGCGATCGCGATGCCGGCGCGAGCGAACGTGCGGATGCCGGTGACGCTCGGGCTTTCGCAGGCAATGCGATAGGGCATGCCGGCCAGCGCGAGCGCCTTGATGGCCGCGCCTCGGTACGGGCACGGATCGGGGAAGCACGCGAGCGGCACATCGCCTTCCGGCAGCGGCTCGTGGCGCGCAAACGCCCAGACGAGCGGCTCTCGCCACAACGTCGCGCCCTGGCCCGTGTGCGCGCACCGGCTGCCGATCACGAGATCGAATTCGCCGTTGGCGTGCCGTTGAAACAGGCTGTCGCCGATGTCGACCGTCAGATTCAGCCGCAAGCCGCGCCGCGCGGCGCCATGGCGGCGCATCACGTCGGGAAGCCAGCCTCCCGCAAAATCCTCCGATGCGCCGATCCGCAGCGTGACATCGACTGCGTTGCCGGTGCCCAGTTTCGTCCGCGCTTCCTCGCTCAGGTTGAGCATCGCGCGCGCGTAGCCGAGCAGCATCCGGCCATGCTCGGTGAGCGCGACGCTGCGCGTATTGCGCACAAGCAGCGCCCGGCCGACCTGCTCCTCGAGGCGAGCGATCTGCGCGCTGACCGCGGACTGGCTGAGATGCAGCCTGCGACCTGCACCGGTAAAGCTCCGCACGTCGGCGATGGCGACGAACGTATGAAGCAGTGATGTGTCGAGCGGCGGGTTCATTGATCACCAATTCGGGTTAATTCGATCAATTCATATCGTTTCCGGATTATAGGTCGATCCGATAGGCTGCGAAGGGCAGTGGGCGATCGCGCATCCCGCGCGTCGCCGTCACTTTCGGCAAGGACCGGTTTCATGACACGCGTGCTCTATATCGAAGGCTCACCCAACAAGGACTATTCGGCATCCATCGACGTGTGCAATGCCTTTCTCGATGCGTACCGCCATACGCATCCCGAACACGAGATACAGAAGCTCGACATCTGGAATCTGGCGATACCCGAATTCGACGAAGCCGCGCTGGCCGCGAAATATGCGGGACTGAGCGGCAAGGCATTGACGCCGGCTCAGGCGGCGGCATGGCAACGGATCGAGCAGCTTGCGGCGCCGTTCCACGAGGCGGACAAGCTCCTGTTCGGCGTGCCGCTGTGGAATTTCAGTATTCCGTACAAACTCAAGCACCTGATCGATGCGATCTCGCAGAAGGATGTGCTGTTCACGTTCGACGGCACAGGTTTCGCCGGCAAGCTGGCCGGGAAAAAGGCGGCGGTGGTCTACGCGCGCGGGCTCGGTTATCAGTCGCCGGGCTCATTTACGCCTGCGGCCGAATTCGATCTTCAGCGCCCGTACATGGAGACCTGGCTCAAGTTCGTGGGCGTGAAGGACGTCACCGGGATCGTCGTCGAGCGCACCTTGTTCGGTCCCGACGGAGCGGTCGATCGCAGTCGTGCGATCGATGAAGCCCGCACGATCGCGCGGACGTTCTGACACTGCCGAGTGGCGCATGCGGCACGCCGGCGAAGCGCGCCCGTTGGTTGGCATCGACGGGTGGCGCGCCGTTTCGAGTCAGCGCCCGCCGCGCGCGATGGCGAGCGCGACGCCGAAGCCCACGAGCAGGCAGCCGAAGGTGCGGTCGATCCAGTGCCGCAGCGCCAGCAGGCGATCGCGGACGGCCGTCGCGGAGAAGCACAGGGCCACCAGGCTGAACCAGCCGGCGTGTGCGACGGCGATGAACGCGCCGTAGCCGATCTGCACGGTCAACGGCGTGTCGGGCCGCACGGCCTGCATGAACAGGCTGACGATGAACACCGTGGTCTTGGGGTTCAGCGCATTGGTCAGGAAGCCGGTGCGCAGCGCTGCCAGGTCGGACAGCGGTGCGGCCGGTGCATCCGTGTGCCCGTTGCCGGCCTTCGTCATGAGCATCTTCGCGCCGAGGTAGATCAGGTAGATCGCGCCGACCAGCTTGACCGCATTGAAGAGCCACAGCGATTGGCGGATCAGCAGGCCGACGCCTAGCAGCGTGTAGCTCACGTGAACCGTCACGCCGAGCCCGATACCCAGCGCGGTGAGCACGCCCGAGCGGCGCGACAGCATCAGGCTGTTGCGCGTGACCATCGCGAAGTCCGGCCCCGGGCTGATCACGGCCAGCAGCGTGATGGTGACTACAACTATCAGTTCGGTCATCGTCTTGTCCTTGCGATTGATGGCTTGATGGCGCAATCTTATGGATCATGTTCCATCGGGGAAAGCGATGATTTCTGACCAGCATGGTGAGATTGACTCACCATCCGTTCGCACGAACCTGCCCTCGCTGATGGCGTTGCGTTGCTTCGAGGCGGCGGCGCGTCACGAGCATTTCAGCCGTGCGGCCGACGAGCTGTGCCTGACCCATGGCGCGGTCAGCCGCGCGGTGCGATTGCTCGAGGACGACCTGGGCGTCGCGCTGTTCCAGCGGCGCAGCCGTCGCGTGTTCCTGACCGATGCGGGCCGCAAGCTGGCGCAGGCCGTTCACGACGGGCTGGGGCTGATGCGCCACGCCGCGCAGGAATTGCGTACCGAGGCCGCCCGGGCGCGGCGCTGGGTGCTGTCGTGCGAACCGACGCTGCTGATGCGCTGGCTGATTCCGCGCTGGCCGGATTTTCAGGCGCGGCATGCGGGCGTCGACATTCACCTGGCTGCCGCGGGCGGCCCGTTTTCATTCGACAGCGGCATCGACATGGCGATTCGTCGCAATGACTTTGCGTGGCCGGCGGGCTATCACGCGGAGCGGCTGTTCGCGGAGCAGGTGGGGCCGGTCTGCCGGCCGGATAAGGTCGATGCGTGGTTTTCCGCGCGACGTGGCAGTCGATCGTTGAAGACGGATGTTCCGCGATTGCACACGCGGACACGGCCGGACGCGTGGAAGGAATGGGCGGCGGCGGCGAATCAGCCGGCCGCAGGCGGGCGCGGGCAGATGTTCGACCATTTCTATTTCAGTCTGCAGGCGGCGGTCGCGGGGCTCGGTGTCGCGATCGGCCCGTGGCATCTCGTTCGCGATGATATTGAAAGCGGGGTGCTGGTCGCGCCGATGGGGTTCGTCGAGGACGGTTCGCATTACTCCTTGTTGACGCCGGAACCGGTGGTGACCGGGAGTGCGCAGGGGGAGGTGCTGGGGTGGTTGAGGGCGGTGGTTTGATGGGCGTGTGTGTGCGCAAATGGGGGTGACGCTGCGCGCCCCCATCGAAGGGGCGTGGTGAAGCTCGGCGCAGGCATCGCGATCGGTCGTCCCGGCGCACGGTATCGCATGCCACGGTGATTGGCGTCGCTACTGCCGCGAATCCGGTGCGAAAGTCCTGCCCGTCACGCCAGCGATGAAGTCGATCGCCGCGCGAATCGACGGCGAATGCCGGAGATCGGCGTGCACGACCAGCCAGATGTCGCGGGCGTGCGGTTCCCCGTCGAACGGCAAGCGCTGCAACCCCCGATCGCCGTCGCCCATGAACACGGGCAGGCCCGCTACGCCGATGCCCGTCCGGGCCGCGACCTGCTGCGTCGTGATGTCGCTGACTTCGCACGCGATGCGGCGACCTCGTGCGATCGACTCGAGCCACTTCTGATGCGGCATTTCCGCGAATTGCGCGTCGTAGCAGATGAACGCCCAATCATCGGGCGTCGACGCGTGCGCATAGTCGCGACACGCATAGAGCCCGAAAGCCATCTCGCCCAGCTTGCGCGTCACGTTTTGCGGCTCCTCGGGGCGGAACAGGCGCACGGCGATATCCGCTTCACGACGGGCGAGCGAAACACCGACAGCCGAATTCCCGGATGCATTTGCGCGAACGCATACAGATGATTCGCGTAGAAATTGTTGGCGAGCACGGGCGGCACGCTGATCGTCACGGTGCCGTGCATCGGCAGATGTTCCGTCAGCGCGAGGCGCTCGATCGCAGTTGCGTGCTCTTCCATTTTCCCGGCGAACTCGAGAATCTGCCGGCCGGCGGCGGTCGGCCGGCACGCGCGCGGCAATCTCGCTAGCACCTTGCGTTGGTGCCGGTTTCTATTAGGGAAATCCCGATAAAGCTAAGGGTTATCAGACGCGATTAACTTATATCAAACAAATTTTGACGACGATTTATGTTCCTGATATGGTTTTTCGCACCTGCAAAGCGCGCCTTGGCTGCGTAGTTGCTTGGCGAAGCGGTTCGCGCCCGTCGCCAGCGGCTGACCGGCCGCTCGATCGACTTGCGGTCGAGGCGGGTATGCCCAGGCCGTTCGTCGTCGCGGGTGGAGCGTGGTCCGGTTTCGTCATCGCTGACCGCGCTCGCGGGTAGTGCATGGGCTTGGTCCATGACAATGGAGTACTTCTTCGAAATGCCATCGGAGAAACGTTCGGCTTGGCGTGCTAGTCCGCTCGAGTTTTTCGGCTTTGTGGAATCGGCACATGACCCATCCACGGTGCCGCATGGCTCGAGCGACAACAAAAGCAAGGCGGCGGCTTTCGTCCAGGCGGGACGCCGCGATGGTTCCAATCGATGGAATGCCGGGCAGGTCGAGATGCGAGGCGCCTTCCTGCATGAAATTTTGAGGATGACGAAATGATCGAGTCGAATATGCCGAACTGGCGAACATGAAGCCGGTTGTTGCAACCTGAGACGACGCGCGGGCCGTGCGCCGTCATCTGCATTCTCGAATACAACAAAACCCGTTTCAAACAATCCCGCAACCACTCCTGACAGTGAAATACAGATGAAAAACAAGAAAATCAAGGTCAGCGTTATCGCTGTTGCCGCCTTCGCAGCATCGTCGGCAGCAATGGCACAGTCGTCGATCACCCTGTACGGCATGCTCGATGCAGGTATCGGCTACACGTCGAACATCAATGGCCACAAGCGGTTCGGCCTCGATGGTGGTGCCGCAGGTTCGAACAAGTGGGGCCTCAGGGGGACGGAGGATCTCGGTGGCGGCCTCAAGGCGATCTTCAAGATCGAAAACGGCTTCAACATTGGTACCGGCGGCATAGGCGGCCAGGGGCCTATCGGTTCCACGCGTTCGTTGTTCAACCGCCAGGCCTACGTGGGCCTCTCTTCCGATCAGTACGGTACCGTGCGGTTGGGGCGCCAGCTCGACGCCGTGACGGAAATGGTTCAGGTCCTGACGGGCGACGCCATTTCGGCGTCGACGTTCTCGACCCCGGGCGACGTGGACAACAACGACAACACGACGAACCAGAACAGCGCCGTGAAGTACATTTCACCGCTGTACCACGGCTTCCAGGCTGAAGGCGCGTACTCGTTCGGCGGCGTGGCCGGTTCGACGGGTTCGGGTCAGTCGTGGTCGGTGGCCGCGAACTACGCTCAGGGTGGTCTGACGGTCGCCGGCGGCTACTTCCGTGCTGTCAACCAGGGTGCGAACGGGTGGACCAACGCCACGGCGCAACCCAGTTTCGGTGGTGCGCTGGGCTATCCGAGTTCGGGTTACAACGGCGGCAATGCATTCAAGAGCGCGGGCATCGCGCAAGTCGCGACTCAGTACCAGATTGGTCCTTACACGGCGGGCTTGCGCTACTCGAACGCCCAGTACCAGGGCAACGCCGGCCAACCGTCGATCCACTTCAACGTGCTGGGTGCCCTTCTGCAGTACCAGGTCAACCCGGCGCTGTCGCTGGCGACCGGATACACGTATGTGTACGGCTCCGCGGCCACGCCCGCGCTGGCTGCCGAAGGCCGCACGATGGCGTCGATCAACCAGGTGTCGCTGGGTGCGACGTACTCGCTGTCGAAGAGCACCGCGCTGTACGCGATGGGCGGGTACGTTCATGCCAAGGGCGCTCAGGCTTCCGTTGCCGACTTTGGCAACACTGCATCGGGCGGCAACCAGGTTCAAGTCAACATCGGTATGTACCACGGCTTCTGATCGCCGGCGTGGAAGTCCGGAGTAGTGGCTGCACTACTCCGGCAAAGCAGCATTCTTCTGGCAGCACCTCACCTCGAGCGGGTGTCGTGAGTTGAAAATTCCCCTCATCGGTCGTTCGTTCTGCAGATAGTGACGAAGTCGATGCATGGCGGGATGATGATCCCGCATCCGCATCCGCATCCGCATCCGCATCCGCATCCGCATCCGCATCCGCATCCGCATCCGCATCCGCATCCGCATCGCGTACAGCGGCGTATGTCGGTTGCTGGGATTTCCAATGACCGATGGGCCGCCTCCGGCGAACATCAACCGCCAGGTCGCGCTCAGATTCCCATCCGCTCCGCGACACCATCCCGATCGACGAACTTGTGTTTCAGCCCGGCCGCGACGTGCATGACCAGCAGCAGGCCAAGCGTCAGCACCAGCGCGCGATGCAATGCATCGGTCAGGAGTCGCAGCGGTTCGTCGCGGCCAACCAGCACCGGCAATTCCGTGATGCCGAAGAAACTGACCGGATGGGCGCCAGCGAGGCGGTGCACGTAGCCGGTCAGTGGCACGAGACACAGCAGCAGGTACAGCACGCCGTGCAGTACACCGGCGATCCGCGCCTGCCATGCCGGAACGCTGGCCGGCAGCGGCGGCGGCGTATGCGTCGCACGCCACGCGAGGCGCGGCACGGTCAGCATGAAGATCAGGCTGCCGATCGACGCGTGATAGAACAGGATGCCGTTGAACTGAGTCGAGTTGTGCGGAAAGGTATCCATGTAGATCCCGATCATCAGGTTCAACAGGATCAAGATGGCGATCGACCAATGCATGGCGATCGCGAAGCGTGTGTAGGCGGCGTGGTTGGGCTGTGACATTGCGGTCTCTCCGTTTCGGTTGGGCGTCGTGCACCGGCTCGTTCGGCGTGGTGAGCGGCCTGACGCCCCGATATACCGGAGCCCGCATGGTTTTATTCCCGCGGTACGGATCGATCGCGATGCTTTTCGCGTGGAGGGCAATCGAAATGTCTTGAAAGGAATCGGATGTCCTTGGCGGCATTGCACCAGCCGCAATACCCGAAACGCATGAGGGGCGGCTTGTTTCGGCGCGGCCATCACCGATGTTCGACGGCTATGCCAACGGTCGCTTTCCGTCACGGCGCCGATCCTGCCGCGAGCGTGCGCGCGATCGTTGCGATGGATCCGCCGACATCGATGCCGAAACGGTCAATCGGTCAGCCTGTCACGTCCGCTCCAGACATGCCGAACAGCCGGGCGACGACCGAACGCAGCCAGCGATTGCCGGCCTCCTGGTGGTAGCGTGCGTGCCAGTGTTGCCGAACGGCGAAGCCCTCGACGGGAATGGGGCAGGGATGTACCGAGAGATCGCTGGCCTGAGCCAGCGTCTCGCCGATATGGCGCGGCAAGGTCGTGATCAGATCGGTGGTCTGCACAATGGCGCCGAGCCCCAGAAAGCCGGGCAATTCAAGCACCACCCGCCGTTCAATGCGTTCCCGCACGAGCGCCTGCTCGAGCAGCGCCGTGCCCGTTCCCCCCGTGATCGCCACATGGCCTTCGGTGCGATACGCGTTGACGCCGAGCCGCTTGTGAATACGCGGATGATGGCGATTCGCCAGGCACACCCAATCCTGCTCGTATAGCTGTTGCTGATAGATGCCGCCGCTCAGCCACGGCACGTAGCCAATCGCAAGATCGGCCTCGCCCGATTCGAGCGCCCGTTCCGTGTGGCCGTCGATCCGCGCGGCTTCCAGGCGCACGTGAGGCGCTTGCGCGCGCACGTGGGCGAGCAGACGCGGCAGCAGCGTCACGTGACTCGCATCGGTCATGCAGATGCGAAAACGTCTCTGCGCGGTCGCTGGATCGAAGGCGATTTCCCAGGCCGAGAAGCGCCGCAACGATTCGAGAATCTCCCGACAGGGGCCGATCAGCGCATCCGCCTGCGGTGTGGGCGCCATGCCGCCGGGCGTCCGGATAAAAAGGGGATCGTGCAAATGCTCGCGCAACCGCGCGAGCCAGATGCTGACGGTCGGCTGGCTCTGACCGAGTTGCTCGGCCACGCGCGTGACGCTGCGCGTGTCGTAGAGCAGGTCGAACAATTGCAGCAGCTTGAGGTCGGGCAGATCGGTCGGGATCATCGCAGGTCAACGTTATTGCGTATGGCAATGATGTCATTGTATCCATTGTATTGCGACATGATGCGGCGGCTCCTATCGTGACGTCACACGTTAAGGAGACGCACTTGAAAATTGCCATTCTGGGTGCCGGCGCGCTGGGCTGCGCGATTGGCGCGACGCTCACCGAAGGCGGCCATGAGACCTGGCTGATCGACCGCTCCCCCGATCATGTCAATGCGATGCGGGCCCACGGCCTGCGCGTCGACGACGCAAGCGGCACGCGCCAGGTGCAAGTCCGCGCGACTACCCGGCCGGACGAAGCAGGGGTGGCCGAGGTCGTGATCGTGCTCGTCAAATCGTTCCACACCGATGCGGCGATTCGCGGCGCGCAAGCGCTGGTGGGACCTGAAACGCTGGTGCTGTCACTGCAAAACGGCCTCGGTCACGAAGACATTCTTGCCGACGCCGTGGGCCGCGAACGCGTGCTCGCGGGCAAGACCTATGTGGGGGGTGTACTGCGCGGCATCGGGCATATCGAGTCGGGCGTCGTGGGCAAGCACACCATCATCGGCGAACTGGACGGACGCGTGACGGATCGCGTTCGACGCATTGCCGACGCATTCAGCCACGCGGGCCTCGACACGCAGGTCAGCGACAACATCGTCGGCACCATGTGGGACAAGTTGCTCGTGAATGTCGCGACGGGCGCGCTGACCGGCATCACGTCGCTGACTTACGGCCAGCTTTATGACGAGCCGCTGCTCAAGGCCACTTCGCTGGCGGCCGTCGCGGAAGCGATCGCGGCCGCGAAGGCGGCAGGCGTCACCCTGTCGATGAACGATCCGGAGCAGGCGTGGTCGCTGGCCGCCGAGGGCTTGCCCGCTGCGTTCAAGACGTCGATGCTGCAAAGCCTCGAAAAAGGTTCCGTGACCGAAATCGACTTCATCAACGGCTCGGTCGTGCGCTGGGGCGCGCGTTACGGTGTGCCGACGCCCGTCAACGCCACGCTGGTTGCGTGCATCAAGGGCATCGAGCGCGCGATGGCCGACCGCCGGAAAGCGGAGGCGCAAGCATGAGCCAACCGAAAGCCTATCTCGAACACGTCGCCGTCTTCGTGCGCGACATCCACTGGCACATCCGCTTTTTCGAGGAGGTGTTCGGCATGACGATGCGCGAGGTCGATGGCACAACCGACGCGCCGCGCCAGTACTGGACGCTCGGCGGCATGCAGTTCATCCACCAGCCGGATTTTTCGGGCCCCGAAGGAAGGCTTGGCCATCTCGGCATCATGTGCGAGGACGTCGAAGCGTCGCTTGCCGCCGCCCGCCGCTACGACGTGCAGCCCATGCCGCAGGGTGCGAACTGGCTGCGTTTGCCCGATGGTCTCGCCATCGAATTCATTCAGGCGAAACCCGCGCGCTGCGTGGAGCAGGCGCTCGCCATCAATCCGCGCGCGGAGGCGTGACATGACCATCGTCGAAAAATACTGGGACGACGCACGCGAAGGCGACGAATGCGTGAGCCCGCACTACACCGTCACGAAGGAACGCATTCTCGCGTATGCCGATCTCACCGGCGATCACACCCCTGTGCACGTCGATGAAGCGTATGCGAACGCGAGCCACTTTGGCTGCCTCGTCGCGCATGGATTGTTTGGTCTTTCGATTGCCGATGGCCTGAAGACCCGGAGCGACTATCGCTTCGTGCCGGGCATGTCGCTGGGCTGGAGCTGGGACTTCGTTCTGCCGATCAAGGTCGACGACGTGCTGCATGTGAAATTTCGCATCGGCGCGATGCGCCCGAGCAAGAGTCGCCCGGACTGGGGCATCGTGACGCTTCCTTCGGAGCTGATCAATCAGCACGGCGAAGTCGTGCAGCGAGGTGAGCATCGCCTGATGGTGCCGCGCCGGCCGGGAGCCGACCGATGAAACAGGCGCGTCCACTCGAAGGGATTCGTGTCGTCGACTACAGCCACTTTCTCGCGGGTCCGTACGTGGGGCGTTGCCTCGCGGCGCTGGGTGCGGAAGTGATCAAGGTCGAGCGACCTGGCAGCGGCGACGCGGGACGCCAGCACGCGACCGTGCTTGACGATCGCTCGAGCGGCTATTTTCTGCAGCTCAATATGGGCAAGCGCGGCGTCAGCGTGAACATGAAGGACCCGCGCGGAAAGGTCTTCATGGAGCGGCTCTGCGATTCGGCCGACGTATTCGTGGAGAATTATCGGCCGGGCGCGCTCGACAAACTCGGGCTCGGCTACGAAGCGCTTTCCGCGCGCAATCCGGGGCTGGTCTACTGCTCCATTTCCGCGTATGGCCACACGGGGCCGGACGCGCATCGCGCGGGTTTCGGACTGATCGCCGAGGCCAAGAGCGGCATCATGCAGATGGTCGGCACACCGGGCGACCGCCCACCGCTGCTGCGTATTTCGCTCGGGGACATGTACACGGGCATTCACGCGGTCGCGGCCATCAATGCGGCATTGCTCGGCCGCGTGAAGAGCGGGCGGGGGCAGCACATCGACATGGCGCTTTACGACACGCTCGTCTCGATGCACGAATATGCAGTCCAGTGCTACACGCTTGCAGATGTGCTTCCCGAACAGACCGGGCACGACATGCCCGGCTCGACGTTGTATGGGGTGTTTCGCGCGACCGATGGCGATCTGGTGATCGCCGCGCAAGTGGACGATGCGTGGAAGCGCTTCGCGTCGCTGATCGAAGCGAGCGGCGGGCCGCGCGGCTTTGGCACCGACGAGCGGTTTCACCATAGCGTGGGTCGCAATACTCATCGGCTGGACATTCTGGGCGTGGTCGAGCCGTGGGTCGCCGCGCGTACGGTGACGCAAATTCTCGAACTGCTCGACGGCATCGATGTGCCTTGCGCGAAGGTGCAACGTATCGACGAAGTGATCGCCGATCCGCAAATTCAGGCACGCGGCATGATCGTCGAACAGGAGCATCCGCGTTACGGCACGCTGCGCCTGCCGAACCTGCCGTTCCGGTTTTCCGCGTGCGATACCACGATCCGCGAGGTTGCCCCCGATCTGGGGCAGCACAATACCGAAGTCGCACAATCGCTGGGTTTCACGCCCGCCGAGATCGATGCGATGCAAACCGACGGCGTGCTGTTCGACAAGTGAGACGACGATGAGCGATACCTATGCGGTGATCGGCAATCCGATCGGCCATACGAAATCCCCGCTGATTCATGGTCTTTTCGCCGAAGCGACGCAACAGGCGATGCACTACACGGCCATCGAGGGGCCGTGCGAACCGGATGACGCGTTCGCGGTAACGGTGCGGAAATTTATCGCGGCCGGCGGCAAGGGCATGAACATCACGGCGCCGTTCAAGCTTGCGGCATTCGACATGGCCGATGAGCGCAGCGAGCGCGCGACGCTTGCCGGCGCGGCGAACGCGTTCAAGTTCGAGGGCGGTCGGATTCTCGCAGACAACTTCGACGGCATCGGTCTGCTGCGTGATATCGAGGTGAATCTTCACACGCCGTTCGCGGGCAAGCGTGTGTTGCTGCTTGGTGCCGGCGGCGCGGCCCGCGGCGCGTTGCTTCCCTTCCTGGGCGCGCACCCCGCACAACTGGTGGTGGCGAATCGTCACGTCGAGAAAGCGCAAGCGCTGGCATCGCGATTGGCTTCGTATGGCCCGATCACGGCGTGCGCTTACGGGGAACTCGACCGCATGGGGCGCTTCGATCTGGTGGTCAACGCGACGTCCGCGAGTCTGACAGGCGATTTGCCGCCCGTGCCGCCCGGCGTATTCAGCCCGCATGGTACAGCCTATGAACTGGCCTATGGCAAGCACCTCACACCGTTCTTGCGACTGGCGCGCAATGCCGGGGTCGCAGGTGTAGCCGATGGTGTCGGCATGCTGGTGGAGCAGGCGGCGGAAGCCTTTGCGTGGTGGCGCGGCGTGCGCCCCGAGACGCAAGCGGTGATCGACCTGCTTACCGTTCCACTGGATCGCGTGTGAACGGGAGGCGGTATGAAAGCATGCGGATGTTGACGGCATTGATCACGACACGTTCGGCGGCATGCGAAACGCTATGATGCGTTTTCCGGCGAAACGAGTCGGCGTCAAGGGTGATCGTTGGACTACGGCGAATAGTCCGCGTCACGCAACGCACGATTCGTTCCCCTGAATGCCACCGATGAGGCCACCCCATGCAACTTCAAACCGGCAATCTTTTCGCCACCGACGGCCAGCGCGGTAAAGATGAACAAATCGACCGCCTCGTCACCGGGCAGCATCTGAACGTAGAGCGAATCGTGTCGATGGGGCACACGAGCCCCGATGGATTTTGGTATGACGACTCACGCGCCGAGTGGGTCGTATTGCTGTCGGGCGCAGCCGTACTCGAATTCGAAGCAGGCCCGACGCGGCATGAAATGCATCCCGGCGACTACGTGCTGATCGAGCCGCATTGCCGACATCGCGTCGCGTGGACGCACGAAACAACGCAATCCGTCTGGCTTGCGATTTATTACGAACGTTGAATCAGGAAAGTTTGGGCGACACGAAATCCGGCGCGTAGCGTGCAACCACGCGCCGGATGGCGCAAATCTTCACCACACCGGAGCGGCTTTTAAATGCCGCCGGTATCGATGCCCAAATAGCAGGGCGGCGCGCTAGCGCGCGCCGATGCCCGTCGAGAATCTTATTCCTGGATCAGGAATCGATTGCGATTCTTCGCGTCCTTGATCCATGCGGGCGCGCGACCGCGGCCCGACCAGGTTGCCCCGGTCTTCGGGTCGCGATACTTTGCCTGCACAGGGGCGGCCGCTTGCTTGGCCGGTCGACCACGACGCGTACCGAAAATGTCTTTCTCGGTAATGCCGAATTCCGCAACTTTGGTGCGGATGTCGTCGACGATCGCCTGGAATTCCGCGGCACGTGCAGCTTCGGCTTTCTCGGCCAAAGCTTCCATTTGGGCTTTCAGTTCCTTGTACGTTGCCATGTATCACTCTTCAGGTTGAGTACACATATGATAGCGGTTTCAGCGGCAAATTTTCAGGAAATTCTCTTCGACTACGAGATTTGTCGTCGATAAATCAATGCAGGACTGCTTCGGACACTTGAAAAGTGTGTCATGTTTGAGAAAACGTAGAGGATTACCCGGAATCTTTTAACGGCGGCGGCGCGTCGCTTTGATCGTTCGCGGCGGGATTTCTTCCTCGAGACAAGCGGACGAGACTTAATTATTCTTTACATTTTTCTGAAGTATCGGGGAATTCACTAATGAACAGGGACGATAAGCTGGCGCAGGTCGCGGCCGAATTCGGCTTCAATCCGGACGAGGAAGTCAGGATCGGCGGAAAGTACACGCCCATTCTGGTCGACGGGAACACGGCCTACATTGCCGGTCAGATTCCGCGGATCGGCGACGTGGTGCATTTCGTGGGCGTAGTGGGGGAATCCGTTTCGCTCGACGAAGGTCGCCGGGCCGCCGGCGTATCGGTGCTGCGTGCGCTGTCGCTGATCAGGAAGCACCGCGGCACGCTCGACGCGATCGCGACCGTGCCGCGCATCACCGTGTATGTGCGAAGCGCACCCGGCTTCACGATGCAGAGCGAAGTTGCCGACGGCGCATCCGACATGCTGTCCGCGGTGCTTGGCGACGCAGGCGTTCATACGCGTACGTCGGTCGGCGTGCTGCAATTGCCCAAAGGGGCGTCGGTGGAAGTCGATTTCATTGTCGGGCTGAAGCAGGGCGATGTCGGTATCTGACTTCAGCGGATCCTGTCTCGCGAGTGTGTAGTTGCGCGAAACATTCCCGTACTCGACGCACGACGTGCCTGCTGGTGAAAGCACGCGCCGGCGATACGGAAAGCAAAGCAAGCAATTACCGCCCAAGGACTTCGACAGGCTGCTCGCCGAGGAGGATCTCGCGAAGCTTCAGGCGGCAACCGCATGCCTTCCGCGCACCGCCCGACGATCTGACAATTCCGGAAAACACCGCCCCGCCAATATCGCCCCGCATCTCCATTTTGGGAGATGTCATCGCCCGACAGTCAGCCTACGATTGACCACAGGGCATCGGGGCCGGAAGTCGTCGGAACAATCGGACAGGCTCCCCATTCCGTATCGAAATCAGCAAATGCCCATGCGGTTTACTGACACAGCGCCTGCGTACGACGGCGACAGACGTGTGCGGTGAATGCTTTACACCGCAACACGATGGCGCGTTGATGACGGAAGGCCTGCTGTCGTATTTCGGGGAATTTCAATCAATATGCTGGCACGAGACTATGCGGAACGAGAGCTCTCACACATTCAGCGAATGGTGGCTCTCCTGGACAGCGAGACGAACGCTGACGATGTGTCGATGTCGGGTGCGGCGCGCGTGCGGCATCCAAGCTATTGGCGCGGGCGGATCGAGGAGCTGCTGTCGGCGCCCGATGTGCCGCGCCACGTCAGAACGCTCAGCGAAGCGGTGCTCGCGAAGATCAACGCGATGGAAATGCGGTTCGCGACGATGAAGTAAGCACATCGTCGGATACGGCGCGGGCATGTGTTTCATCGCCCGTCGACCGGATGGCCGGTCGCTTATTCGAGCGCGATCACATCAAGCAGCGCCGCACGAAACGCGGCCATCTCCGCGCCGGTACCGATCGACACGCGAAGATACGCCGGCGGCCCGGACTCCCGAATCAGGACCCCGTGGCGCAGGAGGCCGCTCCAGATCCGGTGCCGATCCGCAAACTCGCCGAACATCACGAAGTTGGCATCGGAATCGGCCACCGTGAGGCCCAGGCCACGCAGCCAGTCGACGGTCGAATCGCGCTCGGCCTTGATCGCCTCGACTTGCGACAGCATCTCGTCGCGCGCAACCAGCGCCGCGCAGGCCGCCGCCTGGGTGAAGGCGGACAGGTGGTAGGGCAATCGAACCCGCTTCAGCGCGTCGACGGTCGCAGGCGCGCACGCGCAATACCCGACGCGGCCGCCCGCGAACTTGAACGCCTTGCTCAGCGTGCGGGTGACGATGAGCCGGGGATGCTGCGGCAGCAGCGTCACCGCGCTGGGGACGCCGTGACGCCGGAATTCCGCATAGGCTTCGTCGACGACGACCACGCCCGGCGCGACGTCGAGTATCGCGCGGATATCGTCGACCGGCAGCGCGGTGCCGGTCGGGTTGTTCGGCGACGTCAGCAGGACGACGCTCGGTTGGTGCTCACGGATGCTGTCGAGGGCCCGATCCAGATCCAGCGCGAAATCCCGGGTGCGCGGCAATGTATGCAGGCGCGTGAAAGTCGTGCGGCAGTATTCGTCATACATGGGATACGCGGGCGTAAAGGCCAGCGCCGATCGCCCCGGGCCGCCGAACGCCTGCAGGATCTGCTGGATCACTTCGTTCGAGCCGTTGGCCGCCCACACGCTCGATGCGTCGACCGCCACGCCGGTGTCGTGCATCAGATACGCCGCCAGATGCGCGCGCAGCTCGGCAAAGTCGCGGTCGGGATAGCGGTTCGCCGCGCGCGCGGCGTCGGCCACCGCGGTCGCGATGCGCGCGACGAGCGCGGGCGACGGCGGATAGGGGTTCTCGTTGACGTTCAGGCAGACCGGCACATCGAGCTGCGGCGCCCCGTATGCGTCCCGCAACTTGAGATCCTCGCGCAGCGGTAAATCCGACAAGGCGATGTCTTTCCAGGGCTGTTGCATTGAAAACACTCCATACGGGTTCGATTGAGCGGCGCGGTCCGCTTTCAGGGCCGCAAAAAACAAAAAAGGCGCCGGAGGCGCCTTGGTTGTCGTCTTGATCGGGCATTCACCCGATGCAATTGCTAGATGCGAAACGAGCCACGGCGCAACAGCGGGCGTCCGTGGTGATGGTGCAGCGAGAGCGTGGTGTTTCGAATCGTCATGCGCTGCATCATGGCATACCGCGATCCGGATGAAAAGCGGGCGGCACCGTGCGGGCCGGAATAACGGCCAATACGTCTGACGATAGACGGTAACAAACGTGGTATTTCGATCAAACGCGAACGAGTGATTTAAACGCGGGCGCCGATTGACTAAGATGCGCAGGAGACGTTCGACAAAAACGCACGGCGCGGGGTGGCCAGATGCCAATGAACGGGTTGATTCCATCCGCATGGATCGATGACGTCTACGCTGCGGCGCTGGGCGATCAACGATGGGAAACGGTACTGGACGGGCTGCGATCGTGGGTCGGCGTGCGCATGGTCACGCTGCTGTCTTTCGACGACGCGGCGCGGGTGCCGGCGATCGAGCAGGCGGCGGGTGACGACGCGTCATGGGTTGCCGCGTGTTATCACACCTACAACACCGAGTTCTATCGGTACGACCCGGTCGTGCCGGTCGCCGCCGACTGGCCGGCGGGCCGCTGGTTCGAGGACGTCAAGCACCTCTCCGCGCACCAGCGCGCGCACAGCGCGTTCTATCAGGAATTCCTTCACCCTTTCGGGCTCGGCAGCATCTCGGGCCTGTACATCCATCGCAGCGAGGGCTCCGGCGCATTCCTCAGCGTCCAGGGCGGCCTCGAATCGCAGGGGCTGTCCGACGATCAGCGCCACGCGATTGAAAACATGGGCATGCACATCAGCCGCGCGCTGCAGATCCAGGCGCGGATCGGCGAGCTCGAGGCGCGCGTGGCCGCCGCCGAATCGACGCTCGATGCGCTGCCGGTGCCGGTCTTCCTGCTCGGTGCGCAGCGTGAACTGCGCTACACCAATCGCGCGGCCGATCAGCTGATCGCGGCGGAACCGGCGCTGCGGGTCGTGAACGGGCGATTCGCGCCGGAAGGCTGCGTCGACGACGCGCAATGGCGGCACGCGTACGCGCGCGGCGGGCTGTTGTTACGGCGCACAACGGGCGAGCCGTTGCCGCTGGCGCTGATGCCGGTGCCCGTGCAGTCGCGCCTGATGCGCGAGCGGCCGGGCGTCGCGACGCTGATGACGGCCGCCGACCTGCGTTCGCCGTCGGCCCGCGCGCAGCGGTTGCGCGTGTTCTACGGGCTGTCGTCGGCCGAGGCTGATCTTGCCGTGCTGCTGTGTTGCGACGGGCTGTCGCCGCAGGAGTGCGCGGCGTTGCGCGGCGTGTCGATCGGCACGATCCGCACGCAGATCAAGTCGATCTACGCGAAGACGGCGGTGGCGCGGGCGGCGCAGCTGACGTCGCTGGTCATGCAGACGTGAGGGGGAGGCGCGTCGGCTTAGGGGGCTAGGGTATCGGCAACTGCTCGTGCAGAAAATCGGCGACTAACGTCTAGTCGCGCCACCGGCGCTGGGGGCGGTGCGTCGGAGTTCGTGCGATCGGTTTGCTGCGGCGCCAACGTAGTGGCATTTCGTTGTACCCGGTTGACTGCAGCCGACCCTGGGCGGACCGTCGGTCATCTCGGCAGCAGTCGTTCCCGTGGGTCAGTCGGGACCGTTCCGATCAACCCCCTGTCTCCCGAGGGGCAGTCGCGCCGACGACTGTTCGAGCCGCCCGGCTCAATTGGCTGAATCGTCAGAAATGTGTGGCAGACGTCTGAAAGCATGTGCATTGTTCGGTGGCGGACGTCTTGGGCTCAAGGGTTGCACACCGCATACTCCCGATGAAACATCGGTGCCTCCTGTTGATCGTCCTGATCTGGCTCGCATACGAAAAAACGAATATATTCCCGAGTCATGACTAGACTGAGCTACGAAGAATCTTGCCGGCGCCTCCAGGAACATCACCTCGATCCGGACAGCATCCCGCCCATACCCGATCGCCTGCCACAGGCCGATGATCTGGAACCCTTGGGTGTTAGCTTCTTCCGCGTATTTCTTGGCGACCGCGAAGACATGTCAAACCTCACCTTGCCACGCACCTTTTTCGGGCGTTCCGAATTCAACGGTGTTCGTTTCTGCAATACCGAACTCACCGAATCCAACCTGTGCTGGAACGACTTCGTCGACGTTGATTTTTCCAGCGCCGTACTGACGCGTAGCGACCTGCGAGCCAGTCTTTTCGACCGAGTCCGATTTACCGGGGCCGATCTTTCGTTCGCCGACTTGCGCCAATCCTCGTTCGTACAATGCGACTTCGGTGAGGCCATCATGACTGGCGTCATCATGACGCACGCCGGAGGGAAAGCGCTTGAGCTATCTGAAAAGCAGCGTCAGGAAATCGCGTGGACCGACAACGAAGGCCCTGAACCGGCAGGCGGATGAACCCGCGTCATTGCATGCGGAACGCGAGTGGCACGGGTGATTTGGAAGATGGTTCAGGCGCATTGAAACCGAGATGACAACAGGCAGGAGCGGGGTTGAATGGGACTCGACTGGAATCCGCTTGGCAAAGCCACGCTTGGGGCGGAAGAAGAGTATTACTGTCGGCTTGGCCAACTTGGAAGGGCCGAGGACTGGATGCAGCCTGTGCCGTTTGCTTTCTCTTCGATCGGCGACGCCCAACAGGAGGAAGTGCTTCGGCGCTTTTTCGAGATCCAGATTTCGCCCTACGAGACCTTGAGTCCGCCGCGCGTTGGCTACGACCCTGAGGCCGATGACTGGATACGATCAAAGTATGAAGGCGCGCCAAACAAGCCATCGACGATTGAGGAATGGGTCCGGTCGTTCAATGGCTACTGGGTGATGGCACTCCTGCCCGAGAACGACGGGCTACCTTTCTACAGCAACGCCTCGCTCGATGCCCAGTGGGAACGATGGAGTTTCCGCGCGGAGTTCTTTCGCGATTGCGAGGATGTGCTGGGCGAGCGCTTGTTCAACGAAGCCTGGCTCAACCATCTCCCGGATCAGCTCGCCGACTACGGCCGTGGGTTGATGAACTGCGCCAGCATTTATGCGAAAACTCACGACGTGGCACATATTCTGAACCTGCGCGCGTATCCCGCGGACAATCTGGCTCTCAGTACTGTCGAGGGTGGTCCGGCTTACAAGGCCCACATCATTGCATCTGCAGCACGATGGGCACTGTTCTGGTCGGCGCGCGGACACGGCATGCACGCAGATTATTGAGCAGGCGGCTACGAAGGGTCGCTCCTGCCGGCAGCCGTCGGTCGTGATCTCCAGCAACTGGCCGAACGGCGAACTTCGAGCGATCCCGTGCGGACCGCTGGTAAACTCGGGCAGCCAAAGTAACTTTTCCCGGTCACATGAGCACGCACCCCACCGCAGCACCTGCACCCGTCACTCCAATGATGCAGCAGTACCTGCACCTTATCTGATAAGGCTCGATGGATAAACCTACGCCAAGACCTACGCCCTCGAATTTCTGAAGTGGATGCTTCCCCTGCGTAAGACACGAAGCCCAAGCTTTAGGCTCTCAAGGTGCTATGGCAATCCATTTCACGCGACCATAACGCGCATCTTTTAAGCAAATGGACATCAAATGCGGATAGTCCTGCCGTTCATCACGCTCCTTGTTACCGCCCTACCCACGGTCGTACTCGGTCAAACGGCAAATACTCCCCCGCCGACTTTGGGGCAAACTGCGCATCCGCCTGCCCCAGAAGCAGAGGTATACGCCCGAACGATTATTCAGAAAGTGAAGCCCCATCTTGCGTGGCAAGAGCAGTCCTCGGGCGCTGCGCCGGTGAAACTAACTGCCAATATTGACGATACCGGCGCAGTGCTTTCGGTCGACATTCTGCAGTCGAGCGGAAGCGTTGCTTGGGATCAGGCGTGTGTCGAAGCCGTCAGACAGGCCAGCCCTTTACCGCTCCCTCCTGCGAAGTCACCGAAGCACCGGATCATGATGACTTTTCTGCCGAAGCATGATTGGTAAACCTGATCCACAACCCGTTCGAAGCGGGCTGCCGCTCGGCGCGGTCGACCGTAACCGACCCATTTCGGTCGTCTGGGTTCGCGCCTCGACTGACTGCTACCGATCCATGATCAGACACTTGTGGCGATGATAGATGGGCTGGTTTGCGCGCGTATTTAGCGCTGCCGCCGGGTAAAATTGCTAGGAAGTGATCCGCTGAGGAGGCAAGTGCTCATGTCCACGATCGACGATTGCGAGGATGCCTGCAATTTCTGAGCGTGTTTTTATCACCTCCGGCGTCTCGTTCATCGCATATTTGATGGTCTGTACTGTTACGGCGTCGTAGGAATGCTCCATCCCAAGCTCTACGATGGCATCCCTCGGTTCGAACGATCCCATGCGCGAACGCACCCATTTAAATGCATTTGGATCCATCGCATTGCTCTTTAGTACTATCCCGGCGAAACGAGACTCATACCGAATAGACTTTGGCTGGTCCGAGAATACAAATCTCTTTGTGAACAGTAGTCGGCAAACGGGCACAGCTATCAAGGCCGAGTAGAG
This sequence comes from Burkholderia sp. Se-20373, assembly GCF_017104705.1. NCBI lineage: Bacteria > Pseudomonadati > Pseudomonadota > Betaproteobacteria > Burkholderiales > Burkholderiaceae > Burkholderia > Burkholderia sp. Se-20373. The sequence continues at coordinate 38,198 of NZ_JAAGPH010000065.1, forward strand.
TGCCACTATCCATAGGCCGGCTGCATGAGTGCCTCGATACAGCCTCAAGCTGCTTGCCGAAACTGCTGTGAAATAGGCGAAGGTCGGCCATATGCGTCCTCGCGTCCAGCACGGCACTATTAGCTCGTGTTTCATCTCTTCCGCCTGCGCATGATTCGATTTTGGGATTCGGTACCGCTGAAATCGCAAACAACCAGCGTTGTCTGTTCTGTCATATGTAGCAAAGACGAATGTACGCTCCGGCACCAAATTCGGCCATTCAGCGTGTCAATGCCGTTGTCCCAAATTGGCCGACAGGCGCCCGCTCGTCGTGCCGCTACACACCAAAGAGCGCCAGCCCTGCCAGCACGACGCCGATCGCGGCAGCACCCATCGACAGGTGTTGCATCCATTTCCGCCGCGTGAGAATCGTGATCGCAGCAAGCGCGATCGAGATCTGGATGATGGTAGTGGCCTGCGCCCAACGATGATGCCGGTGTAGCCGCTCCTCGCTTGCAGCATTGCTCTTCACGACCTCTTGCTCGAGCGCTTCGGCGCGCTTGCGGATCGGTTCCTTCTCTTCGCGATACCGTGCCGCGTCTGCATCGAAACGCTTTCTTTGCGGCGACGCTTCCTGGCTCAACGCCGCACCGAGCTCGGCTAGATTCTGCTTCTCACCCTTTGCCTGGTAATAGCCCCAAAGGTTAGCTGCCTCGGTTTTCTGGATCGCGGCCTCGTTCTTGTGCAGCAACGCTAAATTCTCTTCCGCCCCGCTCTGATATGCGGAAATCGCGCCGATGCAGGCGAGGACAGCAGTCATCACGGCGATGCGCGCCGCTCCGTGGCTTTCTTCATGCGCCGCAGGGTGCTCTACTGCATGATCGTGCGGGCCGTGAACTTCGAAATCTTCTGGCATGACAAGAACGTTCGCATGAGTTGAAGGGCTTGTACGCGGTTCCCGCGCACGTGAGGCGCGTGTAGCAAAAGTGGTGGCGCTATCGCTGGGTCGCAGCTCAACTGGCGCAATCCGTTCGTGCGAAAGTATGAACGAACAGACATGGTCTGCGGAACCTCACGCGATTTGAACGCCGACTCCCGCCAAAAGGGCTACGGTTCGACATTGTGCATGAATTGCCACTTTCCCAGTATGGGTCGACAGCAGTCGACCCGGAGCAGCCATTGGTTGCCTCCACTCTCAATGTCCGTTTCCAGAGGCTACCCGCCAACGGAACCCAAAGGGCGCCACAGGGCCAAGTTGCAGACTCAACGCCGGCGATATCTCCGCGAGATGTAACGTGCCGGGGCGGGCATCCGGCCAGAGCGAGTCATCGCGCCTACAGAATGCGTCCACAATGAAGCCGTGACGCCCCGCCTCAGAGGGACTTGCTCGCGCCGGGGCCGAGGAAGGGGAACGCGGGTGCGCGTTGAAAATCCTTCGAGACTTCGCCGCCGAATGAATTGCGCTGATCCTTGCCGAGGTCGAGACGTTTGACGGGTGCGCCGGCGGAGAAGTCGACCTTGTTGAGATCAACCCAGAAAGTACTCGGCGTGACGGCCGATTCGAAGAAGTAAAGCATGCGCTTGTGATCGGCAACAGTGCGCCAGCGTGTGGACGATATATTCGGCTCGCCCGGGGTCGTGATCCCGAACGGTACCGACACGTTACGGATCACGCTGAAAACGCTGGCAAGTGCAATGGCGGGGTCTTCACTCTTGGGGATAGCGTTGACGTAGAACGAGGCGCGCGCGAACCGGTCGGCAGAGCGATTGGTGCCGGGCAGCCAGACGGTGCCGCCTATCCGCTTCCAATATTCGTTCAGTGCAAGCTGCTCGTCGAAGGTCGGTGAGTTGGTCATGACCTGATACTGGCGACCATGATGGATGATCTGCTTTCCGCCGATGTACTCGACGATGGCGCTGTCGCCCGTCGCGTCCGACATGGCGAGGTGCAGTGTGGTGAGGCGCTGTTCTCCGGGGACGTTGTCGGTCACGATTGTGAACGGCTCTTTCTCGAGCGCAGCGACGGCTTCCGCGACGGTCGCAAAATTGTCCAGCACGTACTGCGCCCATGCGGCGATGGTGAGTCCCGGTTTCGAGTTCTTGTCGGAGGGGGGATATTGCGACTCGACGAGCCAGAGCAGTTCAGCGGCCAGCCCCTTTTCGTTCATGCCATCGGTGGTGGAGACGTCATAACCCGTCGCCACGACGCTACCGTATTTGGCGGTCCATTTAATAGAGTTAGGACCGGATTCGCCGGTGCGGGCGATGCCACGCGGCAGGATGTAAAGATTGGTGGCGACGTCGAGCTTCCAGTCCATCGATCGGGCGGTGATGACGTCGTCGTTGTTGCCGAGATAGACGATGCGTGTGCAGGCTAGCGATCCGGCCGAATCGACGAGGAGCGTCGCTGCTGCGGCGAGACAGGTCAGGACGACGCGAATAGGGCGGCGCATGGAATTCCTCACGCTGTGTTGGTGATTGCATATTGTTCGACGCCGACGCTCGCTGCGAAGGCGACTCGCGTCCGCCTGCCGCGCATTGATTACCCGGCAATATCGCGTCGACAACGCTTGAGGAAAGGAAGTATTGGATTTCCGTAATGCAGTTGTCAACCGGGCCGTTGCAATCAAGTGTGAGATCGGAGCGCACGCTGAACCTGTCCGCATTTTTGTGGGCGAGGCGGTTGAACAGCACGTTATCCGCGCGCCTGCATAAATCGCTCTCCGAACAGGATAGCAAACTGGTTCATCGCTGATTTCCAGTCGAAGGCGGACCGCA
>NZ_JAAGPH010000066.1:0-40818 GCF_017104705.1 Burkholderia sp. Se-20373
CGTCATCGACGGAAATGCGCACGCGTATGGCGATGCGGAGGGCGGATATATCCGCGTGCCGATCGTGAGCGAGACGATCGTTCTCGGCGCACTGTAGTCGTGTCGCGCGACCCGGGCGATGGGGGGCTCTGCTCGGTGAGCTTTTGCGGGGGGGCGGCGGCCCGCCTGACGGCGTGATGGCACGCGCATTTTCACCATTTGGTAAACAGCGCCGGAACGGCCCCCGACGCCGCGAGCGGCTTGTCAAGCGGGCCTCTATCGGGTACGCTCGGTCGTTTGCTCGGCTCGATTTTTGAGCGATTTGTGCAGGTTTTCCGCGTGACGTACCCGGTTTGCGCGGCCTGATCGGCCTTCCGGGCAAAATCCGTCACGCTTGCGTGTTGCGTCCCAGCCGTCCCCCTCGTCGTCCGTCCACAGCCACAAGCCGCGTGACCGAACGGCTACGCGGCCTGCCCAGCGCGCCCGTGCGGTTTCTCCTCCAGTTCAGAACGACAATGGCACTCATCGTACACAAATACGGCGGCACTTCGATGGGCTCGGTCGAGCGCATCAAGAACGTCGCGAAACGCGTCGCAAAATGGCATCAGGCCGGGCACCAGATGGTGGTCGTGCCTTCGGCGATGTCCGGCGAAACCAACCGTCTGCTCGGTCTTGCGAAAGAGATTTCGAGCCAGCCGAGCCCGCGCGAGCTCGACATGATCGCGTCGACCGGCGAGCAGGTCAGCGTCGGCCTGCTGTCGATCGCGCTGCAGGAAATCGGCGTCGAGGCCGTGAGCTACGCCGGCTGGCAAGTGCCGATCAAGACCGACAGCGCGTTCACGAAGGCGCGCATTCACTCGATAGACGACGAACGCGTGAAGGCCGATCTGAATGCAGGCAAGGTCGTGATCATCACGGGCTTCCAGGGCGTCGATCCGGACGGCCACATCACGACGCTGGGCCGTGGCGGCTCGGACACGTCGGCGGTGGCGGTGGCGGCTGCGCTGGGTGCCGAAGAGTGCCTGATTTATACGGACGTCGATGGCGTCTACACGACCGATCCGCGCGTCGTCGAAGAGGCGCGCCGCCTCGATCGCGTGACGTTCGAGGAAATGCTGGAAATGGCCAGCCTCGGCTCGAAGGTCCTGCAGATCCGCTCGGTCGAATTCGCCGGCAAATACCAGGTGAAGACGCGTGTGCTGTCGAGCCTGACCGATCCGCTGATTGCGCTCGACGAAGAAATGCGCTCGGGCACCCTGATTACTTTTGAAGAAGACGAGACCATGGAAAAGGCAGTCATTTCCGGCATCGCGTTCCAGCGCGACGAAGCACGCATTGCTGTGATGGGCGTGCCCGACAAGCCGGGCATCGCGTATCAGATCCTCGGCCCGGTCGCGGATGCGAACGTCGACGTCGACATGATCATTCAGAACCAGAGCGTCCAGGGCAAGACCGACTTCACGTTCACGGTCGGCCGCGGCGACTACCAGAAGGCGATGGACATCCTCACCAACCAGGTGAAGGGCCACGTGAGCGCCGAGCACGTGCAGGGCGACCCGAAGGTGTCGAAGGTGTCGGTCGTCGGCGTCGGCATGCGTTCGCACGTGGGCGTCGCGAGCAAGATGTTCCGCACGCTGTCGGAAGAGGGCATCAACATCCAGATGATCTCGACGTCGGAAATCAAGATTTCGGTGCTGATCGACGAGAAATACATGGAGCTGGCCGTCCGCGCGCTGCACAAGGCATTCGAACTCGACCAGGCATCGTGAATTTTTCGTGATGCATTGAAGAAAATGCATCACGGAAATTGACGCGCGGTTCGAAACCCTATATTATCTCGTTCTCGTCGCACTGCCTCCCTGGTGCGAGCGAAAGTTTGGGAGACGTGGCCGAGAGGTCGAAGGCACTCCCCTGCTAAGGGAGCATCTGGGCCAAAACCTGGATCGAGGGTTCGAATCCCTCCGTCTCCGCCAAAAGCGGTGACAAAGCCCCGCAAGTTCTCGGACTTGCGGGGCTTTTTCTTTTTCGGGCGCCGCCGAGCGCCCGGTGCGGGATGTGGCTGGATGTCATCCCCGGTGGATTCGGGTGGACGGGCAGTGATCCGATGCGTGTTTGGCGCGGTTTGGCTTGAGCGGCAACGGCACACCATATATCGCGTATCGTTTGACGCGATTCAGCGTGACGCTTTCGGCAAGCACGCATTCCGTTCTGAGCAGCCTCGCTCGTCGCCCGTCGACGGACTTGTCGGCAACCACGCGCCGTTACGCACCGCCAACACAGCTACCGGCACACGCTAGTGACACCATGCACGTGCATGGCAAGCATCAGCAGATCATGCGCAGGTACCACACGATCATCGCGCAGCGTGTCGTGATGGAGCAGGGCAACGTTGCCGCTCGTGCGCGATCTGTTCCCCCTCGCGTTCGACAAGCACGCCGCGCTACAGGATGTGCGCATGGCTACGATGCGATATCACGACGCTCGCGTTGAAGTCGGCACAGCCTGCCGCAAGCGGCATGATCGACGTGGGTCGATGTCACGCCTGGAAGCCGCGTCTGCCAATTTCCTCCGCAACACGACCATCATCGCGCGATGAATATGCACATTGGGGGCCACCTGAATCGTCGGTGATCGCACTCGGGAACATGAGAGCGAGGTGGGGGGCACCATTCCATCGACTTGCGTCGAGTAAGGCTGGGTGAAATAAAAATGAAAGGTAAATTGTAAGAATTGCGAGCCGCACGCGCGCTATCTTGGCGACCGTCAATTATCTGATTCTGACCCTCGGAAATAGGGCATCGGCGTCAAAAATGCGGCACTGCGTCGATTTTCGCGATCGACCTGATCGGGTAATACAAAAAATTACACATAAAAATCAGTGGCATAAGGTTGATCGAAAAATCAACGCTCTGCTGCGCTGCAGAAAATAATCAATCGCCTTATGCTGGTTAACCCGATCGCATTTGAGCGGCGTCAAGTTTTCCGGTGATGCCGCTTTACATTTTGCCAACGCTGGCGATTCACGAAATCTACCTGTCGATTTGATTTCGTTCCTTTCGTCTCGCCTGTTCCCGATGCAGTGCGCGACTTCATCAAGGCCTTGTTGACATGCATGATTTCCCCTTCCTGAGCCTGGCCATCTGGGCTCCGATCCTGTTCGGCGCGTGCCTGCTGCGCGCCGGGTCCGACCATCATCCACGCCGTACGCGGCTGATCGCGCTCGTCGGCGCGCTGGTGGGGCTTGCGGCGGTCGTGCCGCTGGTTGCCGGTTTCGACGCGCACTCGGCCGCGATGCAGTTCGTCGAAAGCCGCAACTGGCTGGCGGCATTCAATTCCGGATGGCGGGTCGGCATCGACGGCGCGTCGCTGTGGCTCGTCGTGCTGACCGCGTTCACGACGCTCGTGGTGGTGGTGGCGTCCTGGGAGTCGGTCACGGTGCGCGTCGCGCAGTACTACGCGTCGTTCCTGATCCTGTCGGGGCTGATGGTCGGCGTGTTCGTCGCACAGGACGGGCTGCTGTTCTTCATCTTCTTCGAGGCGACGCTGATCCCGCTTTACCTGCTGATCGGCACGTGGGGGCGCGAGCGTCGCGTGTACGCGGCCGTGAAGTTCTTCTTCATCTCGTTCGCCGGATCGCTGCTGCTGCTGATGGCGATGCTGTATCTGTACGCGCAGTCGCATACGTTCGACATGGCCGTATGGCGCACGCTGCAGCTCGGCTTCGCGCCGCAGTTGCTGGTGTTCCTCGGCTTCTTCGCCGCCTTCGCGGTCAAGGTGCCGATGTGGCCGGTCCACACGTGGCTGAGCGACGTCTACACCGACGGCCCGACCGGCGCCGCGCTGATGCTCGCGATGCTCAAGCTCGGCGGCTACGGGTTCCTGCGCTTCGCGCTGCCGGTCACGCCCGATGCGAGCCACTTCTTCGCGCCGGCCGTGATCGCGCTGTCGCTGTTCGCGATCGTCTACGCGAGCCTGATCGCGCTCGCGCAGACCGATCTCGGCAAGCTGCTCGCGTATTCGACGGTCGCGCACATGGGGATCGTCACGCTCGGGCTGTTCCTGTTCAACCGGATCGGCGTCGAAGGCGCGATCGTCCAGCTCGTGTCGTACGGCTTCGTCGCGGGCGCGATGCTGTTGTGCGTGAACGTGCTCGTCGATCGCACGAAGCAGCGCGAGATTGCCGCTTACGGCGGCGTCGCGGGCGTGATGCCGCGCTTCGCGACCTTCACGGTGCTGTTCGCGATGGCCAACGTCGGCCTACCGGGCACGTCGGGGTTCGTCGGCGAGTTCATGGTCATCATGGGCGCGATCCGCTTCAACTTCTGGATCGGCGCGATCGCGGCGCTGACGCTGATCCTCAGCGCGTCGTACACGTTGTGGATGCTCAAGCGCGTCGTGTTCGGCAAGGTCGCGAGCCAGCGGATCGCGAAGCTCGCCGACCTGAACCGTCGCGAGATCGTGATGTTCGCGTCGCTCGCACTCGTGGTGCTGGCGGTCGGCATCGATCCCAAGCCGTTCACCGACGCGATCGATCCGACCGTCGGACGGCTGATCGAAGACGCGAGCCATTCGAAGCTGCCGACAGGGGACGGCCCTGCGCAGCCGCAGCCGTCGTACATGGCCTCGACGCGCGGCTGAGCGCGGCACGTCGCGCGAATGGGGTGCACCGCACGGCGGTGCGGTCGTTGCACGCGCATCGATTCGGTCGCGGTCCGGCGCAGGCAGCGCCGGGCCGGCTTTCGGCTGCGTGAAATTGCCCCGCGACAATCTGTCTCACGGCAGTTTCTGCAATGATGATTTTCCGCATTAGCTGGTTTTTCATCGCACTCGCGCGACGTATGATTCGGCCACTTTCGTGGATCGAATGCGCATCGGGCATACGCAAACGGATTCAATGACCCTCGGGCTGTGTGATGAAAAGAAAAGCTTCAAAAGGCGGGGTGGCGCTGATGTCGATCGGCGCGGCTTTGAGCCTGTCAGGCTGTAATTTAGATGTACTAAATCCGAAAGGAAGCGTGGGCGCTGCCGAAAAGGCGCTGATCGCGACGTCCACCTGGGCGATGCTGATCGTCGTCGTGCCGGTGATCCTGCTCACGCTGTGGTTCGCGTGGCGTTACCGCGCGTCGAACCGCAACGCCACCTACGCGCCGAACTGGTCGCACTCGACCGCGATCGAGGTCGTGATCTGGACGGTGCCGACGCTGATCATCCTGTTCCTCGGCGTGCTCACGTGGAAGACCACGCACGAGCTCGACCCGTACAAGCCGCTCGAGTCGTCGGTGAAGCCGATCGACGTCGAGGTCGTCGCGCTCGACTGGAAGTGGCTGTTCATCTATCCGGAACTCGGCATCGCGTCGGTGAACCAGCTCGCGATTCCGGTCGGCACGCCGGTGAATTTCCGCATCACGTCGGATTCGGTGATGAACTCGTTCTTCATCCCGCAGCTCGGCGGCCAGGTCTACGCGATGGCCGGCATGCAGACGCGCCTGCATTTGATCGCCGACGAACCCGGCAACTATGCGGGCACGTCCGCCAACTTCAGCGGCCGCGGCTTCTCCGACATGAAGTTCCGCACGCTCGCCGAGCCGCGCGAACAGTTCGATGCATGGGTGCAGAAGGTGAAGGCGTCGCCGGAGCGGCTCGACGCGACCGTGTATGGCACCGTCGCGCAGCCGAGCGAGAAGGCGCCCGTGCGCTACTTCTCGTCGGTCGATCCGCGGCTCTTCCACAACATCATCGCGAAATACAACGATGGCCACGTCCTCGACCTGAAGGACGCCGCCTGCGGCACGAAGGGGTAACGCATGTTCGGCAAACTCACACTCTCGGCGATCCCGTTCGATCAGCCCATCATCATGGGGGCCGGCGCCTTCATGGGGCTGGTCGTGCTGGGCATCCTCGCCGCGCTGACGATCACCGGCCGATGGAAATGGCTGTGGACGCAATGGCTGACCACGGTCGACCACAAGAAGCTCGGCGTGATGTACATCATCGTCGCGCTGATCATGCTGCTGCGCGGCTTCGCGGACGCGATCATGATGCGCATGCAGCTCGCGCTCTCGTACAACGGGCCCGGCTACCTGCCGCCGCACCACTATGACCAGGTCTTCACGGCACACGGCGTGATCATGATCTTCTTCATGGCGATGGTGTTCATGGTCGGCCTGATGAACCTGATCGTGCCTTTGCAGATCGGCGCGCGTGACGTCGCATTCCCGTTCATCAACTCGCTGTCGTTCTGGATGACGGCCGTCAGCGCGATCCTGATCAACGTGTCGCTCGTGATCGGCGAATTCGCCCAGACGGGCTGGCTCGCGTATCCGCCGCTGTCGGAGCTGCAGTTCAGTCCGGGGGTAGGGGTCGACTACTACCTGTGGGCGCTGCAAATCTCGGGCGTCGGCACGCTGCTGACCGGCGTGAACTTCTTCGTGACGATCATCAAGATGCGCGCGCCGGGCATGACGCTGATGAAGATGCCGGTGTTCACGTGGACCGCGCTGTGCACGAACGTACTGATCATGGCGTCGTTCCCGATCCTGACCGCGACGCTCGCGCTGCTCGGCCTCGATCGTTACCTCGGCATGCACTTCTTCACGAACGAAGCCGGCGGCAACGCGATGCTGTACCTGAACCTGATCTGGGCATGGGGTCACCCCGAGGTGTACATCCTGATCCTGCCGGCGTTCGGTATCTTCTCGGAAGTCATCTCGACGTTCGCGAAGAAGCCGCTGTTCGGCTACAAGACGATGGTGTACGCGACCTGCGCGATCATGGTGCTGTCGTTCCTCGTGTGGCTGCACCACTTCTTCACGATGGGCTCGGGGGCGAACGTGAACGCGTTCTTCGGCATCATGACGATGATCATCGCGATCCCGACCGGCGTGAAGGTGTTCAACTGGCTGTTCACGATGTACCGCGGCCGGATCGAATTCACGACGCCCGTGCTGTGGACGATCGGCTTCATGGTCACGTTCACGCTCGGCGGCATGACCGGCGTGATGATGGCGATCCCCGGCGCGGACTTCGTGCTGCACAACAGCCTGTTCCTGATCGCGCACTTCCACAACGTGATCATCGGCGGCGTGCTGTTCGGCTATCTCGCGGGCTTCAACTACTGGTTCCCGAAGGCGTTCGGCTTCAAGCTGAACGAGAAGCTCGGCAAGGCCGCGTTCTGGTTCTGGCAGATCGGTTTCTACGTGGCGTTCGTGCCGCTCTACGTGCTCGGCTTCATGGGCATGACGCGCCGGATCAACCATTACGACAACCCGGCCTGGCATCCGTGGCTGCTGGTCGCCGCCTTCGGCGCCGTGCTGATCGCGATCGGCATTGCATGCCAGCTGCTGCAACTGGTGGTCAGCATCCGCAACCGCAACCTGCCCGAGTACCGCGACACGACGGGCGATCCGTGGGGCGGCCGCACGCTGGAGTGGGCGACCTCGTCGCCGCCGGCCGACTACAACTTCGCGGTGATCCCGCAAGTGCGCACGCTCGATGCGTATGCGGACATGAAGGCACACGGCGAAGGCCGGCCGAACCCGGCGGCGATTCGCGACATCCACATGCCGTCGAATACCTGCGCAGGCCTCGTGGTCGCGATCTTCAGCCTGGTGCTCGGCTTCGCGCTGGTGTGGCACATCTGGTGGATGGCGATCGGCGGGCTCGTCGGGATCGTCGCGACGCTCGTGATCTACAGCTCGCGCGACAACGACGGCTATTACATCCCCGCGTCGACGGTGCGGAAGATCGAAGACAAGCAGCCGACGAAGCGCGTGGCTGCGCGCGTCGACGACGTGGAACTGGAGGCCAACTGATGTTGCAGAAAACCTTGAGCGCAACCCTGCTCGAGCACGACGACCATCCGCCGTCGCATTCGGTGTTCGGGTTCTGGCTGTACCTGATGACCGACTGCGTGATCTTCGCGGCGCTGTTCGCGACGTTCGCGGTGCTCGGCCAGCAGTATGCGGGCGGGCCGACCGCGAAAGACCTGTTCGACATTCCGGGCGTCGCGGTGGAAACCGCCGCGCTGCTGCTGTCGAGCATCACGTACGGTTTCGCGATGCTCGCTGCGTACAAGCAGCGGCGCGGCGCGCTGCTCGCGTGGCTCGCGGTGACGTTCGTGCTCGGCGCGGCGTTTCTCGTGATGGAACTGCGCGAGTTCTCGCACCTGATCGCGGAGGGCGCGGGCCCGCAGCGCAGCGCGTTCCTGTCGGCGTTCTTCACGCTGGTCGGCACGCACGGGCTGCACGTGACGGCCGGCCTGCTGTGGATGATCGTGCTCGCCGGGCAGATCGTGTTGCGCGGCGGCGACCTGACCGATCGCGACCTGCGACGCCTGACGTGCCTGAGCCTCTTCTGGCACTTCCTCGACATCGTGTGGATCTGCGTGTTTTCCTTTGTCTATCTCGCGAGCGTGATCTAAATGGCCCATTCGCATTCGTCTCAACTCGAAGAAGGGCACGGCAGTGTCGGCGGCTACGTCGCCGGTTTCATCCTGTCGGTGCTGCTCACGACCGCGTCGTTCGGCCTGGTGATGGGCGGCGTGCTGTCGCCGCACGCGTCGCTGGTCGCGCTTGCCGTGCTCGCGTTCGTGCAGATCGTCGTGCATCTCGTGTACTTCCTGCACATGAACGGCTCGTCGGGCCAGCGCTGGAACGTGATGGCGTTCAGCTATACGGTGCTGACCGCGGCGATCCTGATCGTCGGCACGCTGTGGGTGATGCACAACGTCAGCATGAACATGATGTCGCGCTGAGCCGCAGCCAAGCGCAGCGGTAGCAATTCATGCGCGTTCATGAAGAAAAGGCGGCACTCGCGTGCCGCCTTTTTTGCTTTTCCCGGCCGTGTTGTGCCGGGCGGCAGGATCAGTGCCGGGCGCCCGCATCGGCCGTCAGCGCATGCGTGCAGTCGGCGCGATACTCGGCGGTGAGCCGATGTTTCGCGCCGTCGAGATCGTCGGGGTAGTAAGGGCTCGCGTGCGCGGGATCGTAGCCGACCTGTTCGAGTTCGGTCAGCTCGCGCACGAGGTCCGCATGCGTGACGTCGTGGCCGGTGTGGACGAACGGATACGCGTTGCATTCCTGCGGCGTCAGGTGCGGTGCCGCGAACGCGGCGGTGCTGGCGCATGCGAGCAGCATGCAGGCGACGGTAGTCGACAGTTTCATCCGGTAACTCCTGGTTGCGCGGCCCGATGCCGCATGACGTCAGCGTAGGCGGTGCGCACGACGGGGCGGGCGACGCACGGATGAAACATGTTTCACCCGTGCGCCACGGTGCCGGATGAAGCATTTTTCATGTAGTGCCGGACGGCGATCGGGGCGTCTACGATAGTCGGGGGCGCATCGCGTGCGCCCGTCATGACGTTCATTGCGAGGGCAACCATGCGAGTACTGACGGTCGAGGATGATGCGGTGACCGCGAACGAAATCGTCGGCGAGCTGACCGCGCGCGGGTTCGAGGTCGACTGGATCGACAACGGCCGCGAAGGCATGCTGCGCGCGATGAGCGCATCGTACGACGCGATCACGCTCGACCGGATGCTGCCGGGCGCGGACGGCCTCGCGATCCTGACTGCGATGCGCACGGTCGGCATCGATACACCGGTGCTGATGCTGAGCGCGCTCGGCGATGTCGACGAACGCATCCGCGGGCTGCGCGCGGGCGGCGACGATTACCTGACGAAGCCGTTCGATTCCGGCGAGCTGAGCGCCCGCATCGAGGTGCTGCTGCGTCGCCGGCAGGCGTCGGGCGTGCCGCAGCAGACGCTGTTGAAGGTCGGCGCGCTCGAACTCGATCTCATTTCGCGCTGCGCGCGTCGCGGGGCCGACGAGATTCCGCTGCTGCCGACCGAGTTCCGCGTGCTCGAATTCATGATGCGCAATGCGGGGCAGACGATCACGCGCACGATGCTGTTCGAGACCGTGTGGGGCTATCACTTCGATCCCGGCACCAACCTGATCGACGTCCACATGGGCCGGTTGCGCAAGAAGATCGATCCGCCCGGCGCGACCCCGATGATCCAGACGGTGCGCGGCTCGGGCTACATGCTCGCATGACGGAGGCCCGGATGGATGCGGCTCGCGCGGCGAACTTCACGCGCCGCTGGCACACGACGACGTTTCGGTGGCTGTGCGCGTATGCGGCGATCTTCTCGGTTTCGCTGCTCGTGCTCGCGGGCGTGATCAACGTGGCCGCGACGCACACGATGGCGCGCGACACCGACGAGGTGCTCGCATGGCAACTGATCTATTTCGATTCGATTCCCGATGCCGAGCTGCCGCTCGCGATCCACCGGCGGCTCGAGCACGAGCACATGCATACCAGTTTCTACGGGTTGTTCGACGCGAACGGGCGACGCGTGGCCGGGGACATCGCGACGCCGCCCGCGCTGCGCACGGATCGCCACGGACGCACGCTGAACCGCACGCTTGCGCCGCTCGACGGCCAGCCCGCGCCGATCACGCGCGCGATGGCGGTGCGCCGCGACAACGGGATGACGCTGGTCGTCGCGCGCGACCTGTCGCATTTCATCCAGATCCGCGATGTCGCGATTCGTGGGCTCGTGATCGGCGGCGTGATGATCCTGATCGCGGGCATCGCGGGCGGCAGCATGCTCGGCATGCGGCAGATGCGCCGCGTCGCCGCGATCCGGCGCGTCACGCGGCAGATCGCCGAGGGCGATCTCGGCAAGCGGCTGCCGGTCGGACGCTACGACGAACTCGACCTGCTCGCGCATCTCGTGAACCACATGCTCGACGAAGTCGAGCGGCTGATGGGCGAGGTGCGTCATACCTGCGACGGCATCGCGCACGATCTGCGCACGCCGCTTGCACGCGTGCACACGATGCTGGCCCGGCTCGCGGAGCAGCCGTTTTGCGCGGACGACCCTGCGTCGTCGGCATTGCTCGCGTCGGCGCGCGACGAGACCGACCGCTTGCTCGAGCGCTTTCGGGCGATGCTGCGCATCTCCGAGATCGGCACGCTGAGCCGGCGTGGCGGCTTTGCCGCGGTCGACGTCACGGCTTTGCTGCGCGACGTTTGCGAGCTTTATGAGCCGCTGGCCGAAGCCGTCGACGTGTCGTTCGAACTCGCCGCAACATCGGTCGACCGCATTCACGGCGATCGCGCGTTGCTGTTCGAGGCATTCAGCAATCTCGCGGACAACGCGATCAAGTTCACGCCGCCGGGCGGCCGCGTGCGCGTCGCGCTCCATTCGACGCCGAGCGGGCCGCTCGTGCGGATCGAGGACACCGGGCCCGGCATCCCGCCCGGCGAACGCGACGCGGTGCTCGAGCGCTTCTATCGCGGCGAGCGCACGCGCCATGTGAGCGGCTCGGGGCTTGGGCTGAGCATCGTCTCGGCGGTGATGCGCGTGCACGGCTTTGCGCTGCGGATCGGCGATGCACCGCTGGCCGGCGCGGCGATCACGGTCGAATGCTGGCCGCGCTCGCTCGCATGACGGCGTCGGGGAACGAGCGATGCGCATCCTGCTGATTTCCTCGCCGAACCCGGAGGCGGCGCGGCTCGACAAGGCCTTTCGCGAGAGTACGCATGGCGTCGAGCGCGTCGACGGATGGCGTGATGGCTGCTTCGTGGCGACCCAGGACCGGTTCGATGCCATCGTGATCATTGCGCCCGATACGGCTGCCGACCCGGCGATGCTCGAGGCGTTGCCGCGGCTCGCCGCATCGGCGGGCGGCGCGACGATTGCCGCGATCGTGGCCGGGACGACACCGGCGCAGCGCGCGCGGCTGTTGCTGGCCGGCTGCGATGTGTGTCTTGCCCATCCCTGTTCGTTCGTGGAACTGCACGAGCGGCTGCGTGCGCTGTGGCGCCGCAACGGTGTCATCGCAATGCGCGAGTCGGTCCGGCTCGACGTGGCCGCGCGTGCACTCGAGGAGCAGGGCCGGAGGCTGGCGCTCAGCATGCGGGAATTTCGTCTCGTCGAATGCCTGCTGCGCGAAGCGGGGCGACCGGTCGGGCGCGATGCCGTGCTGCGTTATGCATGGGGTGATGCCGACGTCGAACCCGAGACGGTCAATGCGCTGGTCGTGCGGTTGCGGCGCAAGCTGGCCGCACACGCGTTTTCCGCGCGCATCGAAACGGTCGCGCGATTCGGGTTCAGGTTCGACGCGGGCGGATGACGGAGCGGCATCGCGCCGTGCCTGGCAGATGGCACACATGCCGCGCGCGCTCAGTGCGAATAGAGTTCCCGGTTGAGCTGCGCGAGCTGGCCGTCGCGTTCGGCGCGGACGAGTTGGCGATACACCTGCGCGCGTGTCAGCGGCGTGGCCGGTCGCGCGTTCCATGCCGGTTGCGACGACAACGGTGCGGTCGCGGTCGCGGCGAACGTCCGCGGTGCAGTCGCGGTGTCGGGCTGCGTTGCGCTGGCCCGGCCGGGCAGCGCGACGCACAGGGCGGAGAGCAGGGTGGCGAACATCAATGTCTTCATGGCGTGATCCTTTTCAAGTGACAGTGGCCGGTGCTGCGGTGGCGATGCCGGCAGGATCGACGTTATCGGATGCGTCCGTGCGGGCACCGGGCGCGCCGATGAAGAATCGTTCATGAACGCGCGTCGTGCCAGCCGCCGCCGAGCGCGCGCACGAGCCCGACGGATGCCTGCAGGCGTCGGGCGTCGACGTCGAGCGCCGCGATCTGCGTATCGAGTTCGGTCGTCTGCGCGGTGACCACGTCGAGATAGCTGACCGCGCCGTCGCGATAGCGCGACATCGACAGCGCGAGCGAATGCCGTGCCGCGACCAGCGCCGCGTCGTCCTGGTCCGATTCGTCGCCGAGGCGGTGCAACTGCGCGAGATCGTCCTCGACGTCGCGGAATGCCTGCAGCACGACCGCGCGGTAGCGCGCGCCTTGTTCGTCGAACTGCGCGCGCGCATGGCGTACGCCGGCGGCACGCCGGCCCCCGTCGAACAGCGTCATCGCGAGACGCGGCCCGACCGACCAGATCTCGTTGGGCGCGGCGAGACAGGGCGAAAACGTATCGCTCTGGAACCCGGCGTCGAGGCCGAGCGACAGGTCGGGAAAGTACGCGGCGCGTGCGACGCCGATCCGCGCGTTCGCGGCCGCGACGCGGCGTTCGGCGGCGGCGACGTCCGGCCTGCGTTCGAGCAGCGTCGACGCGAGTCCGGTCGGAATCGACGGCACGCCCGGCAGCGCCGCAACGGGCGGCAGCGAGAACGTCGACGCGGATTCCCCGACGAGTGCCGCGATCGCATGCTCGTCGAGCGCGCGCCGCGCGGCGATGTCGGACGCACGCGCCTGGACGAGTGCGAGTTGCGTTTGCGCACGCGATACGTCGAGCCCCGATGCGAGGCCGCCGCGATGGCGACTGACCGTCAGCTGCCACGCACGGCGGTACGTGTCGATCGTTTGCGCGAGCGTGTCCGCTTCACGGTCGAGCCCCGCGAGGTCGAAGTAGGTGCTGGCGACGGCGGCCTGCAGGCTGAGCCGGACCGACGCGAGGTCGTCGTCGGCCGCCTGCGCGTCGTCGCGGCCGGCCGCGACCGCGTTGCGGACCTTGCCCCACAGATCGACGTCGTAGCCGAATCCCGCTTCGAGCGTGTTCGATTCATAGATATCCGGCTGACCGCTGCCGCGCAGCGGCCGGCGCGCGGACTGCCGGTCGCGGTCGGTCTCGGCATCGATGCCCACGGTCGGCAGCAACGCCGCATGCGCGTCGTCGAACAGCGCGGCGGCTTCGTCGTGCCGCGCGACGGCGGCGGCGAGGTCGGGATTCGCGCGTGCGACGAGCGGTTCGAGCCGGTCGAGTGTCGCGTCGCCGTACACGCGCCACCAGCCGTCACGCGGCAGGCGATCGGCTGGTACGGCATCGACCCACGCGCCCGTTTCGCGAAACGCGGTCGGCACCGGAACGGCCGGCGCGCGATAGGTCGGCGCCAACGAGCAGCCGGCGAACAGCGCGACGCTGCCCAGCCATACAGCGAGCAGACGGTCAGCCATGCGCACGCTCCGTCGCCATGGTGCCGGCGATACGCACGGGGTCGCCGTCCGCGAGCGAATCGGGTGGATTGTCGATCACGCGGTCGGCGGCCGCGAGCCCCGATGCGATCTCGACACGCGTGCCGAGATCGGTCGAGATCGATACGTTGCGCAGCCGCGCATGCCCGGTCGCATCGAGCACGGCGATTTGCAACCCGTCGTGGCGGAAGATCAGCGTGCTTGCCGGAATCGACAGCGCATGCGCGGCGCCGGGCATCGCGATCCGCACCTGTGCGTACTCGCCCGGGAACAGCGTGCCTGCCGGGTTGGCAATCGAAAACTGCGCGAGCAGCGTGCCGGACGCCGGATCGATCGATTGGGCGGAATCCGCGAGCGTGGCGTCGAACGTCATGCCGGGACGCTCGGGCACGGTCAGCGCGACAGGCATGCCTGCGCGGATAGCGGCCGCGTCGTCTTGCGGAACGTGGACGTACAGGCGCAGCCGCCGCGCGTCCGAGACGGTGAAGAGCTCGGCGCCGTTGCCGCTGCCCGCGTCGATCAGCGCGCCGACATCGGTCTTGCGGGCCGTGACGATGCCGTCGAACGGCGCGGTGAGCCGCTTGAACGATTCGAGCGCTTCGAGCCGGCGTACATTGGCGGTGCTCGCCGCGACGGCCGCGCGTTTGGCGTCGAGGTCGCTACGTTTCTCGTCGGCCTCCTGCTGCGAGACGGAATCCTGCGCGAGCATCTCGGCCCAGCGGGCGGCCGTGACGGCCGCAAGCCGTTCGTTCGCGGTCGCGCTTTGAAGGTCGGCGCGCGCCTGCTGCAACTGCTGATCGAGATCGGGTGTGTCGATCGACGCGAGCAACTGGCCGGCTTTCACGTGCGCGCCGATGTCGGCATACCACGCGTGCAGGTAGCCGGGTACACGTGCGTAGATCGGTGCGTCGACGTACGCGTCGAGCCGGCCGGGCAGCACCAGCGCATCGCCCGCGGCCGGCTGCGGCGCAACCGTCGCGACGGTCGGGATCGCCTGTTGCACGGTCCAGGCGGCGACCGCGTGCGCATCGTGCAGGCGGGCGACGAGGCCGGCCGCCGCGACGGCGAGCGCGGCGACGGCGCCCGCGATCGCGAGCGGTTTCAGGTAGCGCGGCGTGCCAGGGGGGCGGACGTCGAATTCAGTGGACATGCTGTTCTCCCGGAGTAAGGGGCAGGGATTCGGAACGAGGCGCGCGATCGCGCCGGTGGACGAGGCTGAACACGACGGGCACGAACACGAGCGTCGCGACGGTCGCGCACAGCAGGCCGCCGATGACCGCGCGGCCGAGCGGCGCGTTCTGCTCGCCGCCGTCGCCGAGACCGAGGGCCATCGGCGCCATGCCGATGATCATCGCGAGCGCGGTCATCATCACGGGCCGAAAGCGCGTGAAGCCGGCTTCGAGCGCGGCGACGGTCGCATCGGCGGTATGCGCGAGCCGTTCGCGCGCGAAGGTCACGACGAGGATGCTGTTCGCGGTCGCGACGCCCATGCACAGGATCGCGCCCGTCAGGGCCGGCACCGACAGCGGCGTGCGCGTGACGAACAGCATCCAGACGATGCCGGCGAGCGCCGCCGGCAGGCCGCTCACGATCACGAATGCGTCGCGCCACGAATGGAAGTTGACGACGATCAGCAGGTAGATCAGCAGGACCGCGCCGGCGAGGCCCGCGAGCAGCCCGCCGAATGCGCCGTTCATCGTCTGCACCTGGCCGCGCACGGTCACGCGCGACCCCTTGGGCAAGCCGGCCGCGTTCGCGTGCAGCACGCGTTCGATGTCGGCGCTGACCGCACCGAGATCGCGGTCCTGCGTCGTCGCGAAGATGTCGTACAGCGGGGCGATGTCGTAATGCGACACGACCGCGTCGGTCTGTCCGCGCACGATCGTCGCGAGTCCGCCGAGCAGTTGCGGCGCGCCCGAGCGGCCCGTGACGGGCAGCGCGCGCAGGTCCGCCAGCGACGTCATCCGGTACTGGGGCGTCTGCGCGACGATCGGATACGACACGCCGTTGTGCGGATCGAGCCAGTAGGTCGGCGACACCTGGCTCGTGCCGGACAGGCTCGCGACCACCGCATTGGTGACGTCCTGCTCGGTGATGCCGAGTTGCGCGGCCCGCGTGCGGTCGACCGATACCGTGAACTGCGGATAGGTCGACGCCTGCTGCATGCGCGCGTCGGCCACCCCCGGCACGCTGCGAATGCGCCGCAACAGCTCGGTCGCATAGGCGCGGTTGGCGGCGCGATCGGGGCCCGTCACCTGCACGTCGATCGGCGCGGGCGCACCGAAGTTGAGGATCTGGCTCACGATGTCGGCGGGCAGGAACGAGAACGTCACGCCGGGAAACGCGCGCGGCAGCCGCGTACGCAACTGCTTGACGTAGTCGGCGGTCGGCGCGTGGTCGCCCGTGAGCGATACGAGGATGTCGCCGTCCTGCGGGCCGATCGTGCCGCTGTTGCTGTACGTGAGGTTGATCCCGCTGTTCGGCAACCCCATGTTGTCGACGATGCTCGCGATCGCGTGCGGCGGCACGACGCCGCGCACCGTCTGCTCGACGTGGTCGAACAGCGCGGCCGTTTCCTCGATGCGCGTGCCGATCGGTGCGCGCACGTGAATCGCGATTTCGCCTGCGTCGACCGACGGGAAGAAATTGCGGCCGAGCCACGGCACCAGCACGAACGACACCGCGACCGCGACGAGGAACAGCGCGACGAAGCGCGCGCGGTGGACGAGTGCGAGGCCGAGCACGACGCGGTAGCCGGCGCGCAGTGCTGCGAAGCGGCGCTCGAACCCCTGCTGGAACGCGACGAGCGGATTGCGTGCGCGTGGCGCCGGGAACGGCGCACCATGCGGCGCAAGCGCGGCCGCCGGGTGCGCGGCATGCGGTTTCAACAGGTAACGGGCCATCATCGGCACGAACGTGCGCGACAGCACGAACGACGCGATCATCGCGAAGATCACGGCTTCGGCCATCGGCACGAACAGGAAGCGGGCCACGCCATCGAGCAGCAGCATCGGCACGAACACGATGCAGATGCACAGCAGCGACACGAAGGCCGGCGCGACGATCTGCGACGCACCGTCGAGGATCGCATCGCGCACCGCCTTGCCCTGTTCGAGGTGCCAGTTCACGTTCTCGATCGTGACGGTGGCATCGTCGACGAGAATGCCGACCGCGAGCGCGAGCCCGCCGAGCGTCATCACGTTGAGCGTCTCGCCCGCGGCCGCGAGCGCCGCGAGCGCGGCCAGCACCGCGAGCGGAATGGACGCGGCGATGATCAACGTCGAGCGCCAGCTGCCGAGGAACAGCAGGATCATCGCGGACGTCAGCGCGGCGGCGATCAGGCCTTCGCGGGCCACGCCGCTGACGGCGCCCTTGACGAACACGGACTGGTCGCCCATCACGACGAGCCTGAGCGAAGGCGGCAGGGTCGCCTCGATGCGCGGCAACTGCGCCTTGACGCCGGAGATGATGTCGAGCGTCGATGCCGAACCGCTTTTCAGCACGCTCATCAGCACCGCGCGCCGGCCGTCGACGCGCACGATGTTGCCCTGCGGCGGATAACCGTCGCGGACGTGCGCGACGTCGCGCATGAAGATCACCGCGCCGTTCACGCTCCGGATCGGCAGCGCATTGAGCTGGTCGATGGTCAGCGGGCTGTCGTTGAGCCGGATGTTGTACTCGAAGCCGCCGATCTTCTGCGTGCCGGCCGGGATGATCTGGTTCTGCTGCGCCAGCGCGGTCGCGACATCCTGCGCGGACAGCCCCTTGGCCTGCAGCGCCTGCGGATCGAGATCGATCTGCACTTGGCGCACCTTGCCGCCGTACGGTGACGGAATCGCGACTCCCGCGACGGACAGCAACTGCGGCCGGATCACGTTGGTCGCGTAGTCGCCGAGCTGCTGTTCGTTCAGCGTGTCGCTCGTCAGCGCCAGCTGCAGTACGGGCACGGTCGATGCGTTGTAGTTGAGGATCTGCGGCGGTGTGGTGCCCGGCGGCATCTGCTTGAGCACGGTCTGCGAAATCGACGTGACCTGCGCGGTCGCGGTGCGGATGTCGACGCTCGGCTGGAAGAAGATCTTGACGATCCCGAAGCTGCGGAACGATTGCGACTCGATGTGCGCAACGTCGTTGACGGTCGTGCCGAGCGTGCGCTCGTAGTAGGTGACGATGCGTCCGGCCATGTCGGCCGGCTGCAGGCCCGCGTAGTTCCACACCACGCTGATGACCGGAATCCGGATGTCGGGGAAGATGTCGGTCGGCGTGCGCAGCGCCGCGAGCGGCCCCGCGATCAGGATCAGCAGTGCGAGGACGATGAACGTGTAGGGGCGCGCAAGCGCGAGTCGGACGAGTTTCAGCATCGGCGAGGTCTCCGCCGGCGCGGGGCGCCGGCCTGTCAGCGAAGTGCCGAAGCGCGGCGGGCGCCCGGTTCGGCTCGCGCAGTGTGCGTGGCGCCGCTTAACGCGGGGCGCGGGGCAGGATGAAAGATGTTTTAGGAATGGGGCGTGAGGGGGCGGGGCGGGCGTCGATTGTTACAAGACGTTAGCGCGGGCTTACTGTTGCGATGCGGCGCATCAGTTCTTACAAAGTGGAAATATGCGGAGACGGCGCTTGCCGTTATAGTCGAATCACACATGAAACAACCAGAAGAGGAATCCATGAAGACCTTGCGTGTTGCCTCGCTCTTGACCGGTATGACGGCCTTGCTCGTGTCGGGCGCAGCAATGGCGGGAGTCAATGTCGGGATCAATCTCGGCGTTCCGGCGCCGGTCTACGTCGCGCCCGCACCCGTGTATGCGCCTCCGCCCCCGCCGCCGGTCGTCTATCAGCCTGCGCCGGTCTACGCGCCGGCCCCTGTGTATGCACCGGGGCCGACCATCGTGATCGGCTGGCACGGCGACCGCTACTGGGACGGCCGCCGCTACTGGGGCCGCGACGAGTGGTACCGCCATCACGGCCGCGGCTGGGGCGATCGTGGCCACTGGGACAACGGCCGCCACAACGGCTGGCGCTGATCGGCAGGGCGCGCCCGCCTGATGCGCGCCTCCGATCCGCTCGTGAAGAAACCGCCCGCGTGGCGGTTTTCTTTTGGCTCGCCGGCTTGAATGGGTAGAATCGTCCCTCGTTACTTCCCTCATTCGACCGACAGGGCCTCTATGACGAAGGGTTCGCCCCGGGCCGCCGCCGCGCGCGTCCGCCGTGCGGCACGAACTGCCGGCCGCGCGGCCGCGGTGTTCGTGCTGCAAACGGTGCTGGCCGCGACCGCTGCGCACGCGGCCTACGCCATTGCGCAGTACGGCGAGCCGAAGTATCCGCCGGGCTTCAAGCATTTCGACTACGTCAACCCCGACGCGCCGAAGGGCGGCACGCTCGTGCTGACGAACCCGAACCGGCTGACGTCATTCGACAAGTTCAACCCGTTCACGATGCGCGGCAACCCCGCCCCGGGCATCGACATGCTGTTCGAGAGCCTCGCGACCGGCAGCTCGGACGAGCCGGCCTCCGCGTACGGGCTGCTCGCCGACGACATCGACATCGCGTCGGATCGCCGGTCGGTCACGTTTCACCTGAATCCGCGCGCGCGCTTCTCGAACGGCGAGCGCGTCACCGCCGACGACGTCAAGTTCTCGTTCGACACGCTGAAGAGCAAGCAGGCCGCGCCGCAGTTCGGCGCCTATTTCGCGGAGATCGCGAAGGCCGTGGTCGTCGATCCCGCCACCGTGCGCTTCGAGTTCCGCAGCGCGAACCGCGAATTGCCGCTGATCGCGGGCGGTGTGCCGGTGTTTTCTCGCAAGTGGGGATTGCGCGCGGACGGCTCGCGCATCCCGTTCGACCAGCTCGCGTTCGAGCAGCCGATCGGCAGCGGCCCGTACGTGATCGACCATTACGACAACGGCCGGACGATCACTTACCGGCGCAACCCGGCGTACTGGGGCGCCGACCTGCCGGTGCGGGTGGGCACCAACAATTTCGAGCGGATCGTCTACAAGCTGTACGGCGACGGCGTCGCGCGGCTCGAGGCGTTCAAGGCCGGCGAATACGACGTGCTCGTCGAGTACATCGCGCGTAACTGGACGCGCCGCGACGTCGGCAAGCGTTTCGACAACGGCGAGCTCGTCAAGCACGAATTCCGCCAGCATAACGGCGCCGGCATGCAGGGCTTCTTCATGAACCTGCGCCGGCCGCTGTTTCGCGACGTGCGCGTGCGCCAGGCGCTCGATCTCGCGTTCGACTTCGAGTGGCTGAACCGCCAGCTGTTCTACAGCGCGTACACGCGGATGAACAGCTACTTCGCCGACACCGACCTGCAGGCGACCGGCACGCCGGGCCCCGGCGAGTTGAAGCTGCTCGAGCCGCTGCGCGCGCAGCTCGACCCGGCCGTGTTCGGCCCGATGGTCACGCAGCCGAACACGAATCCGCCGGGCTCGCTGCGCGCGAACCTGCTGAAGGCGCGCGCACTGCTCGCGCAGGCCGGCTGGACCTATCGAGACGGCGCGCTGCGCAACGCGAAGGGCGAGCCGTTCACGTTCGAGATCCTCGACGATTCCGGCGCGGCGATGGAAGGGATCGTGGCGGCGTACCAGCGCAACCTGGCGAAGCTCGGCATCGACGCACGTTTTCGCACGGCCGATTTCGCGCTGCTGCAGAAGCGTCTCGACGCGTTCGACTACGACATGACGACGATCCGCCTGCCGGGCGTGCAGGTGCCGGGCGCCGAGCAATACTCGCGTTACGCGAGCAAGTTCGCCGACGAGCCGGGCTCCGACAACTTCATCGGGCTGAAGTCGCCGGCCGTCGACGCGCTGCTGCACGCGCTCGGTACCGCACAGACGCGCGAAGACCTGCTCGACGCGACGCACGCGCTCGATCGCGTGCTGATGCACGGCTACTACGCGGTCCCGCAGTGGTACAGCACGACGCACCGGGTCGCGTACAAGCGCACGCTTGCCTATCCGCAGACGCTGCCGCTGTACTATTCGGCCGAGGGCTGGGTCGTGTCGACGTGGTGGGCGAAGCCCGATCACTGAACCGCGCCGCCCTGACGTCCCATCCCGCCTACCGATCGCGAGTCGACGCCCTATGTGGAGCTACATCCTCAAACGCCTGCTGCTGATGATCCCGACGCTCATCGGCGTGCTGACCCTCACGTTCGCGGTGATCCAGTTCGTGCCGGGCGGCCCCGTCGAACAGGCCGTGCAGGAATTGCGCAAGGGCGCGACGGAGCAGGGCGCGGTGCCGTTCGGGATGCGTGCGCACACCGGCGTCGACGCGCAGCAGCTCGCGCAGCTCAAGGCGCTGTACGGCTTCGACAAACCGCCGCTCGAGCGCTACTGGCTGATGCTCAAGCGCTTCGCGCGCTTCGATCTCGGCGACAGCTACTTCCGCCACCAGAGCGTGTGGTCGCTGGTCGTGCAGAAGCTGCCCGTGTCGATCAGCATCGGGCTGTGGACGTTCTTCCTCACTTACCTCATATCGGTGCCGCTCGGCATTGCGAAGGCGGTGCGCAACGGCTCGCCGTTCGATGTCGCGACCAGCCTCGTCGTGCTCGTCGGCTATGCGATTCCGGGCTTCGTGCTCGGCGTGCTGCTGCTCGTGCTGTTCGGCGGCGGCTCGTTCTGGCAGCTGTTCCCGCTGCGCGGGCTCACGTCGGACAACTTCGCGCAGCTGTCGCTCGTCGGCAAGGTGCTCGACTACCTGTGGCATATCGCACTGCCGATCACGGCGTCGGTCGTCGGCAGCTTCGCGGTCGTCACGATGCTGACGAAGAATGCGTTCCTCGACCAGATCCGCCGGCAATACGTGCTGACCGCGCGCGCGAAGGGGCTCTCCGAGCGCAACGTGCTGTGGAAGCACGTGTTCCGCAATGCGATGCTGCCGCTGATCGTCGGCTTTCCGGCCGCGTTCATCGGCGCGTTCTTCACCGGCAGCCTGCTGATCGAGACGCTGTTCTCGCTCGACGGCCTCGGACTGCTGTCGTACGAATCGGTCGTGCGGCGCGACTATCCGGTCGTGCTCGGCACGCTGTACCTGTTCACGCTGATCGGGCTCGCGACCAAGCTGATCTCCGATCTCTGCTATGTGTGGGTCGATCCGCGCATTCAATTCGACACCCTGGAGCGCTGACATGAAACCGTCCGTCTGCATGCCCGGCGTCACCGGGCGAGGTGCGCGATGAACCGGGCCGTCGTGTCCTCCCGCATCGACGCGGCGCGCGCCCGCGTGTCGCCGTCGCCCGCGCGCCGCGTATGGCAGCGCTTCAGGCAGCAGCGCCTCGGCTACTGGAGCTTCGTGATCTTTTTCGTGGCGTTCGCCGCGAGCGTGGCGGCGCCGCTGTGGTCGAACGACAAGCCGCTCGTCGTGCGTTACGACGGCCAGTACTATTTCCCGCTGTTCCACGCGTATCCGGAGACGACCTTCGGTGGCGATTTCCCGACGCCGGCCGACTATCTCGATCCATACGTGCGCAAGCGGCTCGAGGCGCCCGGCAACTTCGTCGTCTACCCGCCGAACCGCTACTACTACGACACGCTGAACTACTTCTCGAACGTGCCGAACCCCGCGCCGCCGTCGCGCGCGAACTGGCTCGGCACCGACGCGCAGGGGCGCGACCTGCTCGCGCGGCTCGTGTACGGGTTCCGCGTGTCGGTCGAGTTCGGGCTGATCCTGACCTTGATCGGCACGCTGCTCGGGATCGCCGCGGGCGCCGTGCAGGGCTTCTTCGGCGGGCGCATCGACATCGTCGGGCAGCGGTTGATCGAGATCTGGAGCTCGTTGCCGGAGCTGTACCTGCTGATCATCTTCGCGTCGATCTTCGAGCCGAGCTTCCTGCTGCTGATCGTGCTGCTGTCGCTGTTCGGCTGGATCGGGCTCGCCGACTACGTGCGCGCGGAATTCCTGCGCAACCGTACGCAGGACTACGTGCGCGCGGCGCGCGCGATGGGCCTCACGAACTGGCAGATCATCTGGCGCCACGTGCTGCCGAACAGTCTCACGCCGGTGATCACGTTCCTGCCGTTCCGGATGAGCGGCTCGATCCTCGCGCTCACGAGCCTCGATTTCCTCGGGCTCGGTGTGCCGCCGCCGACCCCGAGCCTCGGCGAGCTGCTTGCGCAGGGCAAGGGCAACCTCGACGCGTGGTGGATCTCGCTGTCGACCTTCGGCGTGCTGGTCGCGACGCTGCTGCTGCTGACCTTCATGGGCGATGCGCTGCGCAACGCACTCGACACGCGGATCGCCGATTCGGTGCGCGCGGCGGGAGGCCAGCGATGAGCGAACCGGTCGTATCGACGCAGCACGAGCCGCTGCTGGCGCTCGAGCATCTGCATGTGCGCTTCGGCGACACGGTCGCGGTGGACGACGTGACGCTCGAGATTGGCCGCGGCGAGCGCGTCGCGCTGGTCGGCGAGTCGGGGTCGGGCAAGAGCGTGACCGCGCTGTCGATCCTGCGGCTGCTGCGGGACGCCGACTTGAGCGGCGCGATCCGCTTCGCGGGGCAGGACCTGGTGGCCAAGAGCGAGCGCGAGATGCGCGGGCTGCGCGGCTCGGACATCGCGATGATCTTCCAGGAGCCGATGACCGCGCTCAACCCGCTGTATACGATCGGCGTGCAGATCGGCGAGACGATCGTGCTGCACGACGGCGTCTCGGCGGCCGAGGCGCGCAAGCGTGCGATCGCGTTGCTTGCGCGCACGGGCATCGCGGAGCCGGAGAAGCGCGTCGACAGCTATCCGCACCAGTTGTCGGGCGGCCAGCGCCAGCGCGCGATGATCGCGATGGCGCTCGCCTGCAGGCCGCGCCTGCTGCTGGCCGACGAGCCGACCACCGCGCTCGACGTGACGATCCGCGCGCAGATCGTCGACCTGCTGCTGGAATTGCAGCGCGAGGAGGCGGAAAAGCGCGGGATGGCGATCCTGTTGATCACGCACGACCTGAATCTCGTGCGGCACTTCGCGGATCGCGTCGCGGTGATGGAGCACGGCCGGCTCGTCGAGAGCGGGCCCGTTGAACGGATCTTCGCGGAACCCGAGCATCCGTACACGCAGCGGCTCTTGAACAGCCGGCCGCAACGCGCGGTCACGCCGGTGATGCCGATCGCGCCCGTCGTGCTCGACGCGCAGCACGTGAGCGTGCAGTTCGCGCGCAAGCGGCCGGGCATCGCGGGCTGGTTCGGCTCGGTGCCGGTGACGGCCGTCGCGGACGTGTCGGTGTCGGTGCGGCAGGGCGAGACGCTCGGCATCGTCGGCGAGTCGGGATCGGGGAAGTCGACGCTCGCGATGGCGCTGCTCGGCCTGCAGAAGACGGCCGGCGGCACGATCGAATTCCAGGGGCGCGCGTTGTCGACCTATCGCGGCCGCGAACAGACCGCGCTGCGCTCGAACATGCAGGTCGTCTTTCAGGATCCGTTCAGTTCGCTTTCGCCGCGTCACACGATCGAGCGGATCGTCGGCGAGGGGCTCGAGCTGCATCGCCCGGACATGACGCCCGACGCGCGGCGTGAGAAGTCGCTCGCGGTGCTGCGCGAAGTCGGCCTCGACCGCACGGTGCTGCATCGTTATCCGCACGAATTCTCGGGCGGGCAGCGCCAGCGGATCGCGATCGCGCGGGCGCTGGTGCTGGAGCCGCGCATCCTGATCCTCGACGAGCCGACGTCCGCGCTCGACGTGTCGATCCAGCAGCAGGTGCTGAAACTGCTCGCGAATTTGCAACAGAAATACAACCTCGGCTATGTCTTCATCAGCCATGACCTGGAGGTGATCGGGGCGATGGCGCACCGCGTCGCGGTGATGCAGGACGGGGCCGTCGTCGAGTCGGGAGAGGTGGCCGACATCTTCGCCAGACCGTCACATCCTTACACACAAAAGCTGTTGAAAGCGGTCTGGAAAGCGTGATAGGCGGCCAATGGTCTGACTATCTCGATTGTATTTATTAATTTGTTTTGACAAACGATTACGCGCTGGCTAGTATCGACCGAAATTTTCCGCCAATCAGCTGATTTTTAAGCACATTCCATCGACCAATGCAGCATCGATCCCTGACCCAGGCATGCGCGCGCACCATCGCCGGGCTGTTCATCGGCGCCCTGTTCGCAGCAGCACCCGGCGCGTTCGCCGACGAAGTCAGCAGTTTTAACCAGAATGTCACGAATTCGACGCAGAACGTGTCGAATGCCTCCCTCCAGCAGACCAGCGCGCAGCCGTCGAGCGGCGGCGCGAAGTCGTTCCTCGCGGGTATGGCCGGCAAGGCAGGCGATGTGGTCGTCGGTGCGCTGAACATGATCGGCGTGCGTTATCGTTGGGGCGGCAACTCGCCGGATTCGGGCCTCGACTGCAGCGGCTTCGTGCGCTACGTGTTCCAGGACACCCTCGGCATGTCGCTGCCGCGTCGCGCGGAAGAGATGAGCCGCGTCGGCGAGAAGGTGAGCATGAGCAACCTCAAGCCGGGCGATCTCGTGTTCTTCAACACGATGCGCCGTACGTTCTCGCACGTCGGCATCTACATCGGCGACAACAAGTTCGTGCACTCGCCGTCGACGGGCAGCACCATCCGCGTCGACGATCTCGACAGCGGCTACTGGGAAAAGCGTTTCACCGGCGCGCGCCGGCTCGAATCGGAGTTCCCGATGAAGCCTGAAGATCTGCGTCAGCGCGTGCGCGCGACGATCGGCGACGATTCAGCGAACGGCAACAACTGACGTTCGACGGCCGGTCCGGCCGGATCAAAAAAAACCCTGTCACCGAAAGGCGGCAGGGTTTTTTTGTTTTGGGGCGGTGCGAACGGCGGGCTGAAAACCGTTGCGTCGTTGGCTGGCCGGCGGCGCGCCGGCCAGCGCATCGCGGTGCTTTACGCGGCCGCCACGCCGCGTGCAGCCGCGAGCTTGCGCTGCAGTTCCGGCATGATGCGCGCGACGGCTTCCTCGCCCGCGAGAATCGCCGCGTTGCGCTGGTTGAAGTCGCTGCCGCCCATCGCGTTCAGGTTCGGGCGGATCACGACGTCCGCGTACTTGTCGAGCTCGTAGGTCTTGATCGTCTGGCCCATGATCGTGAAGGTCTGCAGCAGCATCTCGATCGGGTTGTTGGTTGCCGCGCCGTCCGGCCGGGACGAGATGTCGACCGCGATCACGAAGCTCGCGCCCATCTTGCGCGCATACGACGCCGGCACCGGGCTCACGAGGCCGCCGTCGACATACTCGCGGTTGCCGATCTTCACCGGCTCGAACACCGACGGCACGCTGCACGATGCGCGTACCGCGAGCCCCGTGTTGCCTTGCTGGAACAGGATCGGCTGGCCGTTCTGCAGATCGGTCGCGACGATGCCGAGCGGCTTCGCCATCTTCTCGATCGGCCGGTTGTTGAGTGTCTTGTTCAGGAAGTTCTGCAGCGCGACGCCTTGCAGCAGCCCGCGCGAGCGGAACGGCAGCGCCCAGTCGCTGATCGCCGCCTGGTCCATGTCGAGCGCGATCTTGTTGATCTGCAGTGCGCTCATGCCCGATGCATAGAGTGCGCCGACCACCGAGCCCGCGCTCGTGCCCGCGACGATCTCGATCGGGATGCCGCGCGCCTCGAGCGCCTTCAGCACGCCGATGTGCGAGAAGCCACGCGCGGCGCCGCCGCCGAGGGCGATGCCTATCTTCACCGGCTTTTCCTGTGCCAGTGCGGCGCTGGGGCGGGATTTGTCGCCGAACGACGTACAGGCGGCGAGGCTGGCGGACGCGGCGGCGATCGTGAAGTGGCGGCGCGACAGGCGAGGGGACGACATCGAATGGTTCTCCGGCGGCTTGGCGGCGGGCGTCACGGCCCGCGGCGGCGATAGGTTCCGAGCGGCCGCGCAGCGGTTACGTGCGGCCGGCGCCGCGCCGGCTGGCGGCCGCGGCGCGCACATCATAAAGCAAGCGGCGTGCTTGGCGCGATGTCCGGCACGAGTATAATTCCGGCTTCTTTCCCGTTCCGGGCGTCGCCGGCCCCGTTGCTGTCCGGGCTGCCGCCGTCGATCCCGCGTCGAATCATTCATGCGCCCCAGGCGTTCGAGTTACCGTTTATGACCCGTCCTGTCCGTACCCGCTTCGCGCCGAGCCCCACCGGCTTCATCCACCTCGGCAACATCCGCTCCGCACTCTATCCGTGGGCGTTCGCCCGCAAGATGAAGGGCACGTTCGTGCTGCGCATCGAGGATACCGACGTCGAGCGTTCGTCGCAGGAAGCGGTCGACGCGATCCTCGAAGGGATGCAATGGCTCGGCCTGGATTTCGACGAAGGCCCGATCTACCAGATGCAGCGGATGGACCGCTATCGCGAGGTGCTTGCGCAGATGCTGGAGAAGGGCCTCGCGTACCCGTGCTACATGTCGGCCGAGGAGCTCGACGCGCTGCGCGAACGCCAGCGCGAGGCCGGCCTGAAGCCGCGCTACGACGGCACGTGGCGTCCGGAGCCCGGCAAGGTGCTGCCGGAGCCGCCGGCCGGCGTGAAGCCGGTGCTGCGCTTCCGCAATCCGTTGACCGGCACGGTCGTGTGGGACGACGCGGTGAAGGGGCGTGTCGAGATCTCGAACGAGGAGCTCGACGACCTCGTGATCGCACGCCCGGACGGCACGCCGATCTACAACTTCTGCGTGGTGGTGGACGACATGGACATGGGCATCACGCACGTGATCCGTGGCGACGACCACGTGAACAACACGCCGCGCCAGATCAACATCCTGAATGCGCTCGGCGGCGAGCCGCCCGTCTATGCACACCTGCCGACCGTGCTGAACGAGCAGGGCGAGAAGATGAGCAAGCGGCATGGCGCGATGAGCGTGATGGCGTATCGCGGCGCGGGCTTCCTGCCTGAAGCCGTCGTCAACTATCTCGCGCGCCTCGGCTGGTCGCACGGCGACGCGGAGATCTTCTCGCGCGAGCAGTTCGTCGAATGGTTCGATCTCGAGCATCTCGGCAAGTCGCCCGCGCAGTACGACCACAGCAAGCTGAGCTGGCTGAACGCGCATTACATCAAGGAAGCCGACAACGCGCGCCTCGCCGAACTGGTGAAGCCGTTCCTCTCCGCCCTCGGCATCGACGATGCTGCGATCGCGACGGGCCCTGCGCTCGAAGCGGTGGTCGGGCTGATGAAGGATCGTGCGACGACGGTCAAGGAGATCGCGGAAGGCGCCGCGATGTTCTATCGTGTGCCCGCACCGGAAGCTGATGCGCTCGCGCAGCACGTGACCGATGCGGTGCGTCCGGCGCTGGCCGATCTTGCCGCTGCGCTGAAGGCGGCCGACTGGACGAAGGAGGCCGTGTCCGCCGCGCTGAAGTCGACGCTCGGCACGCACAAGCTGAAGATGCCGCAACTGGCGATGCCGGTGCGTCTGCTGGTGGCCGGTACGACGCATACGCCGTCGATCGATGCGGTGCTCGTGCTGTTCGGTCGCGATGTCGTGGTGTCGCGCATCGAGGCGGCGCTGGCCTGAGGTTCGCGGGTGAGCGAAGCTGCCCGTGCGTGACATCGCGGCAGCTTCGCAAAAAATTTCGCTCGAATCGCAAAAAGGGTATTTACAAGTTCAAAGTAGCTCCATATAATCTCATTTCTGTTCTGCAAGGGGGGTATAGCTCAGCTGGGAGAGCGCTTGCATGGCATGCAAGAGGTCAGCGGTTCGATCCCGCTTACCTCCACCATCAGAACAAGCTGAGTTGATTTGCGAAGCACGGGTGGTAATAAATGCTTCACAAAATGATTCAAAGCAGTTAGAATTTCGGCCTTCGCTG
Organism: Burkholderia sp. Se-20373; assembly: GCF_017104705.1. Taxonomy (NCBI): domain Bacteria; kingdom Pseudomonadati; phylum Pseudomonadota; class Betaproteobacteria; order Burkholderiales; family Burkholderiaceae; genus Burkholderia; species Burkholderia sp. Se-20373. The sequence goes on from NZ_JAAGPH010000066.1 coordinate 28,709, forward strand.
TTGATTGAAAAGTGAATAGCGAAAGTCAGACAGATCTGAAAAGATTTTGTCCCCTTCGTCTAGAGGCCTAGGACATCACCCTTTCACGGTGAGTACAGGGGTTCGAATCCCCTAGGGGACGCCAAATTCAGTGGCGTTTCGTAGAAATGTCGCAACGCTTGCAGGAACGTAACCGACGTCCTGCGGGTGAGGGTAAGAAAGCTGGAGCGGTAGTTCAGTCGGTTAGAATACCGGCCTGTCACGCCGGGGGTCGCGGGTTCGAGTCCCGTCCGCTCCGCCAGAACGAAGCCCGTTCAAGACGTTTTTGAGCGGGCTTTTGTATTAAGGATGTAAGCAGTACGTTGTCCCCTTCGTCTAGAGGCCTAGGACATCACCCTTTCACGGTGAGTACAGGGGTTCGAATCCCCTAGGGGACGCCAGATTCAGCGGCGTTTCATGGAAATGTCGCAACACCTGCAGGAACGTGACGGTGTCCTGCAGGTGCGAGTAAGAAAGCTGGAGCGGTAGTTCAGTTGGTTAGAATACCGGCCTGTCACGCCGGGGGTCGCGGGTTCGAGCCCCGTCCGCTCCGCCAGAACGAAGCCCGTTCAAAGAACGTTTTTTGAACGGGCTTTTGTATTAAAGATGTAAGCAGTACGTTGTCCCCTTCGTCTAGAGGCCTAGGACATCACCCTTTCACGGTGAGTACAGGGGTTCGAATCCCCTAGGGGACGCCAGATTTCGGCGTCGTTCGAACAAACGATGCGCCGGCAGGAATCAACCGACGCCTGCCAGGCAAGTAGCAAGACTGGAGCGGTAGTTCAGTCGGTTAGAATACCGGCCTGTCACGCCGGGGGTCGCGGGTTCGAGTCCCGTCCGCTCCGCCAAAAAATGAAGAAGCCCGCCTTGTGCGGGCTTTTTCATTTGCGTTTCCGGTTGCGCCCGCTGGTCGCGTAGCCTCCGGTCATCCGGCGTCGAGCCGCTACGAGAAATCCGCGATTGCATCGGCACGCGACTGCGCTATCGTGGCGGGATGCGTTCTTGACCCCTGCGCGATGCTCGATCCGACCGACCTGCGACTCCTGTATCAGCTCCGGCCCGCGGAGGCTGGCGATTTTCCGTTTGCCGAAGCGCTGACGCACGGCAACATGGGCGGCTACTACAAGCGCCATGGGCTCGTATGGCGCAGCGACCTGTTCTATGCAAGCTGGCGCGAATCCGAGAACTTCATCCTGGAGGCCGACGGCGAGCGCATTGGCGTGCTGCGCGTGACCGAGGAGGGCGACTCGCTGCACATCCGCGACGTGCAGATCGCGGCCGGTCATCGCGGGCAGGGCGCCGGCACCTACATGCTCGACATGTCGCACCGCTGGGCGCGTGCGCGCGGGCTGCACGAACTGCAACTGCGCGTGTTCGTCGACAATCCGGCCGCACGTCTGTACCTGCGCATGGGCTATCAGGTTGCCGGGTCGCGGCTCGCGCAACTGGGCTCGATCCGCCACATGGTGCGACCGGTCTGAAGTCCTGACGACCTGAAGCGAGGCGTTCAGCGGGCGGTGTCGATCGCGTCGTCGTCCGGCGTTTCGTCGTCCGCGCGGCTGCCTTCCGGGCCGCGGTGCTCGTAGCCGCGCAGCATGAATGCGCGCGGGCTTTCGCCGAATGCACGCCTGAACATCGCCGAAAACGCGCTCTGGCTCTGGTAGCCGAGTTCGCGCGCGATATGCGACAGCGGGCGCCCCTGGTTCAGCAGCGGAATGGCCCGCGCCAGCAGCGCCTGCTGGCGCCACTGCGAAAAGCTCACACCCAGTTCCTGCTTGAAGAGCCGCGAAATCGTGCGCGTGCTCGCGCCGACCTCGCCGGCCCAATGCTCGAGCGACTCCGCGTGGGCCGGGTGCGCGAGGACCGATTCGCACAGCATGCGCAGCCTTTTTTCGTCGGGCATCGGCACCGCGAGCGGCAGCGGCTCGGCGTGACTCAGCTCATCGAGCACGAGCCCGCACAGCAGGCGCTCGCGCGTGGTGCTCAGGTCGCGCGCGTCGAGTGCGACGATCAGCTCGCGCAGGAGTCCCGTCACTTCGACGACGCGGCACGCGTCGAGCCCGTCCGGCACGATCGACTCGTCGATATACAGCGTGCGCAAATACGCCTCTTCGACGATCACGACCTCGTGCGTCACGCGCGGCGGCACCCAGATCGCGCGGGACGGCGGCACCATCCAGGTCGTGCCGGTTGTCGCGACGCGCAGCACGCCGCGCGACGCGTACGCGAGCTGCGCCCACGCATGCGTATGCAGCGGGATGCGGTGGCCGGTATCGACCTGCCGCGCGCGCACGCGCATCGGATGGACGGCGGTCGGCGCGAATTCGGGCGGAATGTCGATGACGTACGGGTTCGGTACGTCGGCTTGGAACGGCGGGTTCATGGACGATTCGGGCAGCGCGGCGGCGATGCCGTTATTGTAGAAGGCGCCGCGAAAGTGCACGCGGCGGTTTGTCGGGCGATCATGCCGCGTTCAAATGAAGTTTGTGTGGGGCTCCGGCGATTTCCGGACTGTCCCGGGGCCGGGCGCGCTGGCGGGTTCGAACCATTCGGCCGGTATCGTGGTCTATCGATGCGCGGGCGGTTTCGCCACGAATCGCGTGCGAACACGGCAACATACGAATCAAAGAGGAGAACCACGATGCGCTACGTATTCGTCTACGGCACCTTGAGAAACGGGGAGGCCAACGACATCGGCCACGCGGCCGCCAGGCACGGGATTGCCGCGCCGACGCTGCTCGGTGCCGCCGCGCTGCCGGGCGAACTGTACGATTTCGGTACGTATCCGGGAATGATTGCCGGGTCGGCCGGCAAGTCGCTGGTGTGGGGCGACGTCTACGAGGTCGACGACCGGCTCGTTCCCGTGCTCGACGAGATCGAGCGTGTGTATCCGGGCGTCGACTCGCTGTTCAAGCCGGAAGACGTGACCGTCGAGCTCGGTGGCCGGCAGTACGCCTGCCTTTACTATCCGGTCGCCGCGCACGCGATTGCCGGGCGTCCGCGCATTGCGTCAGGCGACTGGGTTCAGCACCGGCGCGAGCGGGAAGCCGTCTGACCGGTTGCGTGGCAGCCGCGGTAGCGGCCTGCCGCAAAAAGAAAAAACGCCCCGTGGGGCGTTTTTTTGATGCCGTCACCGCACGCGACCGGCGCCGACGCAGGGCCGGCCCCGATCGAGGCGGGCAGCGACGTCAGATTTCCTCGTACAGCGGCAGCGTCAGGAATTCGGTGAAGCCTTCCGACGTCGACATCTGCTCGAAGATCGCCGCGGCGCGCTCGTACGGCTGCGTGTTGCCGCCGACCGAGCGCTTCACGTTGTCGAGCTCGGCCTTCGAGAGTTCACGCACGAGTTCGGCGGTGACCTTGCGGCCGTCGTCGAGCACGCCCTTTGGCGAGCGGATCCATTGCCACACCTGCGAACGGGAGATTTCGGCCGTGGCCGCGTCTTCCATCAGGTTGTGGATCGGCACGCAGCCGTTGCCGTCGAGCCATGCACCGAGGTAGTGGATGCCGACGTTGATGTTGTTGCGCAGGCCGGCTTCGGTGATCGGTGCTTCCGGCTGGAAGTCGAGCAGGTTCTTGCCTTCGACCTGCACGTCGTCGCGCTGCTTCGCGATCTGGTTCGGCTTGTCGCCGAGCACCTTGACGAACTCTTCCATCGCGATCGGCACGAGGCCCGGGTGGGCCACCCAGCCGCCGTCGTAGCCGTCGGTCGCGTCACGCTGCTTGTCCGAGCGCACGCCGCCCATGGCCTTGTCGTTCGCTTCCGGATCATTCTTGATCGGGATCAGCGCGCTCATCCCGCCGATCGCCGGCGCGTTGCGCTTGTGGCAGGTCTTCAGCAGCAGCAGCGCGTACGCGCGCATGAACGGCACCGTCATCGTGATCTTCGAACGCTCGGCGAGGCAGAAGTCGCGGTCGTTCTTGAACTTCTTGATGGCCGAGAAGATGTAGTCCCAGCGGCCGGCGTTCAGGCCCGAGCTGTGTTCGCGCAGTTCGTACAGGATTTCGTCCATCTCGAACGCCGCGAGGATCGTCTCGATCAGCACCGTCGCGCGGATCGTGCCGCGCGGCACGCCGACGCCTTCCTGCGCGGCGACGAAGATGTCGTTCCACAGGCGTGCCTCGAGATGGCTTTCCATCTTCGGCAGGTAGAAGTACGGGCCCGAGCCGCGCGCGAGCAATTCCTTCGCGTTGTGGAACAGGAACAGCGCGAAATCGAAGATGCCGCCGGACACGCGCTGGCCGTCGACCGTCACGTGCTTCTCGTCGAGGTGCCAGCCGCGCGGACGCACGATCAGCGTCGCGACCTTGTCGTTCAGCCGGTACGACTTGCCGTTCTGCTCGAGCGAGATCGTGCGGCGCACCGCGTCCTTCAGGTTGATCTGGCCGTCGATCTGGTTCGTCCAGCTCGGCGCGTTCGAATCCTCGAAGTCCGTCATGTACGAATCGGCGCCCGAGTTCAGCGCGTTGATGATCATCTTGCGCTCGACGGGGCCCGTGATCTCGACACGGCGGCATTGCAGGTCGGCCGGCAGCGGCGCGACCGTCCAGTCGCCTTCGCGGATCGCCTTCGTCTCGGCCAGGAAGTCGGGGCGCTCGCCCGCGTCGAGGCGTTTCGTGCGCTCGACGCGCGCCTGCAGCAGCGCCTGGCGGCGCGGCTCGAATGTGCGGTGCAGCGCTGCGACGAGTGCGAGCGCTTCAGGCGTCAGGATTGCTTCGTAACCCGGCTTGATTTCGCCGGTGATCGCCATGCCTTGCGGCAGCGTGATCGGGGTGCTCATGAGTCTCATCTCCTTGGTCGGTCAGTTGCGGTTTCGGTGAAGGGGGAAGGCGGCAGCGCCGCGAACGTCATGCACCCGGGCTGGGGCGCGTGCGGTTTGCGGGTCTGCCGGACGGAGCCGGGGTGGCGAGGAATGCGAGCAGGTCGGCCATGCCGGTGCCGGTGCCGTCGGGCGGTGCGCCGAGTTCCTCGGCGGGCGCGCCCGTGCGGTTGAGCCAGAACGTCGTGTAGCCGAACCAGACGGCGCCGGCGACGTCCCACGCGTTCGACGACACGAACACGATGCCGCGCCGGTTTGGTCCGAATGCGTCGGTGCCGAGCGCGTAGGCGGCCGGGCTCGGCTTGTACGCGCGCACGGTGTCGGCGGACAGCACGCGATCGAACAGCCCGGACATGCCGGCGCTCTTGATCGCGATGTCGAGCATCTGCGGCGTGCCGTTCGACAGGATCGCGAGCGGCGGGCGCGGGTCGAGCGCGCGCAGCTTGCGCAGCGCCGGCACCGTATCGGGATAGGTGGACAGGCACGCGTATTCGTCCATCAGCCGCTTCTCGGCCGCGCTGTTCAGCGCGAGCCCGAGCCGGCGCGCGGCGAACCGCAGCGCGTCGAGCGTGATGTCCCGGAATGGGCGATAGCGGGCGCCGGCCGGATCGGCGAGCGTGCGCAGTTGCGAGTATTCGATTTGCTTGCGTCGCCACAACTGCGACAACCGTTCCCCGTGACCGGGAAACATCTGTTCCGCCGCGGCCAGGACCGCACGCACGTCGAACAACGTGCCGAATGCGTCGAAGAGGATTGCGTCGGGAGAGGAGAGTGTCGTTGTGGCCGACATAGCCTTGCGCTCCAGTTTCAGAGGTCAGGTGAATTCTATTCGTGATCGTATGTGCTAAAAAATACGCTAAACATCACTTGATCTTTTACTTTTATCTACCTAATCTTGGGCGGTTTAAGCTATTTGAAGGGTGGCGGCGCCGCCCCTGCGAGTCATGGACCGGTTCAAGCAGATCGAAACGTTCGCCGCGGTCGCGGCAAAGGGCAGCCTGTCGGCGGCCGCGCACGCGGAAGGTGTCGCGCCGGCGATCATCGGCCGCCGGCTCGACGCGCTCGAGGAGCGGCTTGGCGTGAAGCTGCTGGTGCGCACGACGCGCAAGCTCACGCTGACGTTCGAGGGCTCGGCGTTCCTCGAGGATTGCCAGCGCGTCATCAACGACATGCAGAACGCGGAGGCGAGCGTGTCCGCCGGCGGCGTCAAGGCGAGCGGCCACCTGCGCATCTCGGCGCCGGCCGGCTTCGGCCGGCGGCACGTCGCGCCGCTCGTGCCCGAATTCAGCGTCGGGCATCCGGATGTATCGGTCACGCTCGACCTGTCCGACCGGATGGTCGACCTCGTCAACGAGGGGTTCGATTGCGCGGTGCGGCTCGGCGAGCTGCCCGACTCGTCGCTCGTGTCGCTGAAGCTCGGCGAGAACCGTCGCGTGTGCGTCGCTTCGCCCGCGTATTTGGCCCGACGCGGCACGCCGGCCACGCTTGCCGAGCTGGCGCGGCACAATTGCCTCGCGCTCGCGGCGAACGCGAACCAGCAACGCGGCTGGACATTCCAGGACGACGACAAGGTCGTGTCGATCCGCGTGAACGGCACGATGGAGTGCTCGGACGGTGCGGTGCTGCACGAGTGGTGCCTCGAAGGCCATGGCCTGGCATGGCGCTCGTGGTGGGAGGTCGGCGAGGACGTCGCGGCCGGCCGGCTCGTCAGCGTACTCGACGCATTCGCCGCCCCGCCGATCGGCATTCACGCGGTGTTTCCGCAACGTCGGCATCTGCCGCTGCGCGTGCGGCTGTTTCTCGATTACCTGAAGCACACGTACGAGCGGCCCGGTTACTGGGGCGAGTAGGCGGCCAGCCGCGCGTTTCCGATATGAGGGCGAACCCGCTGCGCGGCCCGGCCGCGTGTTTTCACGTCCTACAATCGAAACAGGCATGCCCGACGCGACGCAGCCGGACCGCCCGGAAGCGCGGCGCGCGGAGTGCGATTGACGAAGGAGGGCGCGATGTTCCGGCACATCCTCGTTCCAACCGACGGTTCCGAACTGTCGCAGAAGGCGATCGACGGCGCGATCGACCTGGCGCGTGCGGTCGGTGCGCGCGTCACGGCGTACGCGTGCCTGCCGCAGTATCCGTACTCGCCGTTTTCCGAAGTGATCATCGAGCCGCCCGCCGATTTCAGGGCGCGTAGCGAGCGCGAGGCGCGTGCGCACCTCGACGAGGTCGAATCGGCCGCGAAGGCGGCCGGCGTCGATTGCGACACCTGGACGAGCGTGCATCCGTCGCCGTATCTCGGCATCATCGAGGCGGCCGAACGCGGCGGCTGCGACGTGATCTTCATGGCGTCCCACGGACGCCGCGGGCTCGGCAGCTTGCTGATCGGCAGCGAGACGCAGCGCGTGCTGACCCATACGAAAATTCCGGTGATCGTGTATCGGTAGGGCGGCGCCCTGGAAAAAGGGCGCGCCGGACGGAGCCGGCGCGCGTCGTTGCTGGCGGCCCGCAAGCCGCGCGGCCGGTCGTGCGATCGGTGTCGCGTGCCTGCCGTCTCCTCCCTGATTGTTGTTCGGTAGCCGATGCCCGCCGTCGCGAGACGAGGGCGGCCATCGGCATGACGCGTGGCGCGTCGTGTTTTTCTGCTTACGCGACCTTCTTGCCGTCGAAGAACTGTTCGTCCTCGGTCGAGCCGTGCAATGCGGTGGTCGATGCTTCGCGTTCGACCGTCTGCGTCACGGCGTCGAAGTAGCCGGTGCCGACTTCGCGCTGGTGCTTGACCGCCGTGAAGCCCTTGTCCGCCGCCGCGAACTCGGCCTGCTGCAATTCGACGAACGCGCTCATCTGCGTGCGGGCATAGCCGTGCGCGAGGTTGAACATCGAGTAGTTCAGCGCATGGAAGCCGGCCAGCGTGATGAACTGGAACTTGTAGCCCATCGCGCCGAGTTCCTTCTGGAACTTCGCGATCGTCGCGTCGTCGAGGTTCTTCTTCCAGTTGAACGACGGCGAGCAGTTGTACGACAGCAGCTTGCCCGGGAACTGCTTGTGGATCGCTTCCGCGAACTTCTTCGCGTACTCGAGATCCGGCTTGCCCGTTTCGCACCAGACCAGGTCGGCGTACGGCGCGTACGCGAGACCGCGCGAGATCGCCTGTTCGATACCCGGCTTCGTGCGGAAGAAGCCTTCCACCGTGCGCTCGCCCGTCAGGAACGGCTTGTCGTTGTCGTCGACGTCGGACGTGATCAGGTCGGCCGCTTCCGCGTCGGTGCGGGCGACCAGCACGGTCGACGTGCCCATCACGTCGGCCGCGAGACGCGCTGCCGACAGTTTCGCGACGGCTTCGCGCGTCGGCACCAGCACCTTGCCGCCCATGTGGCCGCACTTCTTCACCGAAGCGAGCTGATCCTCGAAGTGCACGCCCGACGCGCCGGCTTCGATCATCGCCTTCATCAGTTCGAACGCGTTCAGCACGCCGCCGAAACCGGCTTCCGCGTCAGCGACGATCGGTGCGAAGAAGTCGACGTAGCCATCGTCGCCCGGGTTCTTGCCTTCCGACCACTGGATCTGGTCGGCGCGCGTCAGCGTGTTGTTGATGCGCTTCACGACGAGCGGCACCGAGTTTGCCGGGTACAGCGACTGGTCCGGGTACATTTCGCCCGCGACGTTCGCGTCGCCGGCCACTTGCCAGCCGGACAGGTAGATCGCCTTCAGGCCGGCCTTCACCTGCTGCATCGCCTGGTTGCCGGTCAGTGCGCCGAGTGCGTTGACGAACGGCTCGTTGTTGACGAGGCTCCACAGTTTTTCCGCACCGCGCTTGGCGAGCGTGTGCTCGATCGGGATCGAACCACGCAGGCGGACGACGTCCTCAGCCGAATAGCTGCGCTTGATGCCTTTCCAGCGCGGATCGGTTTCCCATTGCTGTTGCAGTTCCTGTGCCTGTTGCTGTCGCGACATGATGAGCTCCTTGATGCGGTGCGATGCCTGATGGGTTGACTCTGACCGTGTTGAGGCTGTGCTCGAATCCGGAAACGGTGTGTTCCGGTTCGTGAGGTCTTGTATAAGAGTCTAGGCAAATCGACTGGAGCCGGACAGGGGGCCGGATGTGGGGTGGGATAAATTTTTAGTTGTTTTAAATCAATATATTGGAATCACTATTTCGGGATAAGAAATGCTTTTTCCCATCCCGCAATCGCCCGGGTTGTGCCGCGCAGCATGATTTTTTACGACACAAAAAAATTTTCCGCATCGTGAAATTCGGGGCGGGGCGAAAAAAAACCGGCGCGGATGCGCCGGTTGGCTGGATGGGCAGGGCGGTTATCCGCGGGCCTGCCCTCCGGAGGGCGGCCGATGGCCACCCGTGCGTCCTTACGACGCGGAGTTGCTGCGACGCGGGCCGCCGCTGCGCTGGCCGTCGCGACGCGGGCCGCCGTCACGGCTGCCGCCCGGCTTGCCGCTCCAGCCGCCGCCATTGCCGCCGCCGTAGCTGCGGCCGTTGCCGTTACCGTTGCCGCCATAACCGCCGCCCGGCTTGCCGCCGAAACGACGACCGCCGTTACCGCCGCCCGGACGGCCACGGCCACCGTTGCCGCCGTTGCGCGGGGGCGCCTTGCGCGGCTCGAAGCCTTCGATCACGTTGACCGGCAGCGGCGCGCGCACGAAACGCTCGATGCGCTTGAGCGCGCCTTGCTCGGCGTGGTGCACGAGGCTCACGGCCGTGCCCGAACGGCCTGCACGGCCCGTACGGCCGATACGGTGCACGTAGTCTTCCGCGAACTTCGGCAGGTCGTAGTTGAACACATGCGTGATGCCCGGGATGTCGATGCCGCGTGCCGCGACGTCGGTGGCCACCAGCACGCGCACACGGCGCTCGCGCAGCGCACGGATCGTGCGGTTACGCGCGCCCTGCGGCAGGTCGCCGTGCAGCGCGGCCGATTCGAAGCCAGCGTCGGCGAGACGGCCGGCGAGCTGGTCGGCGTCGATCTTGGTCGCCGTGAAGATGATCGCCTGGTCGAGCGCGTCGTCGCGCAGCAGGTGATCGAGCAGGCGATCCTTGTGGTCGCGGTCGTCGACGTAGTGCACGGTCTGCGCGATGTTCGCGCGCGACTCGAGGCGCTGCTGGATCTCGATGCGTTCCGGATCCTTCAGCAGGCGGCTCGTCAGCGAACCGATCTTGCCGTCGAGCGTGGCCGAGAACAGCATCGTCTGGCGCGACTCGGGCGTGGCGGCGACGATCGTTTCGATGTCGTCGATGAAGCCCATGTCGAGCATGCGGTCGGCTTCGTCCAGCACGAGCATCTTCAGCTCGGACAGGTCGATGCGGCCGCGCTCGAGGTGGTCGAGCAGACGGCCCGGCGTGGCGACCAGGATTTCCGGGTTCTTCGCGAGCAGCATCAGCTGCTGGCCGTAGGCGACGCCGCCGAGGATGCTGACCGTGCGCAGGCGCTTCAGGTGCTTGCCGTACGTCGATGCGGCCGTGGTGACCTGCATCGCGAGTTCGCGGGTCGGCGTCAGCACGAGCAGGCCCGGGCGCGCGACGGGTTGCGGGCGGCGCACACGGCGGTCACCCTGGTTCGGTTCACGCGGCGCGCGCGGTTGCTGCGCCTGCGTCTTCTGGAGCTGCGCGAAACGTTCGATCGCGGGCAGCATGAATGCAGCGGTCTTGCCCGAACCGGTCGGGCTCGAGACCAGCAGGTCACGGCCGGCGATGCCGGCCGGAATCGCGCGCTGCTGGACCGGCGTCGGCTTCACATAGCCGGCGGCCTGCAGCGCGGAGACGATCTCCGGCGACAACCCGAGCGACGCGAAGCTCGGCTCGTCCGACGCCGGTTCGACCGCGGCCGGTGCGGCGGCGTCGTCGAGACCGAGCGCCTGGTCGGCGATCGCGTTGAGCGGGCTGGAGTTGATGCTCGAAGTCATAACAATCCTTGAAACACAGTGGGTGAAACGTCGGCGCCAATCGCGCATACCCAAGTCGTCGGATTCAGCGAGCAAATCGGGAAACGGGTGCAATCCGCCGAACCGTCGGCGGATGAGGCATTAGAAGCTGTTTTGGGTGCGGCGCGCTTCAGGAGCGGGGCCGCCAGCCTAGTTGACGACCGCAAGGGTCGAAGCAGGAGGGGACAGGTTCTAAACCGGATTGGAGCTTAACGCTACGAGGCGTCAGGCCGGAACGGCTTGCGAGCCGAGCGCGGAAGATGACGCAGGCAGCATTATAAAGAGATTTGCTGCGCTGCGCCACTGATTTGATTGCCTATTGCGGCAGGGGGCGATTCGGTCAGGAAGCCGTGCCGTTCTTCAGCGATTCGACGAGTTCGATGTACTGCTGCTTCGCCGCATCCTGCGACGTGCCCTTCAGCGCATCCCAGGCGTCGTACTTGTATTTGCCGACGATGTCGGTGAAGCCCGGCTTGTCGCCATGAGCGTCGCCGTCGGTCGCCTGCTTGAAGAGGGCATACAGGCGCAGCAGGGTCAGGTTACCCGGACGTTCCGTCAGTTGCTTGACGTCGATCTGGGCCTGGTCGAATTGGGCGGTGAGTTCGCTCATCGGGTGTCTCCGTAAGGGTTTCAGGTCGGGCGATCTTAACAAGCGGACCGCCGCGCGGGGTCGAGCGATCCTTCCAAACCGCCGCCCGGTGCGGCGCACACGCACGGATCGGGCCCGATCGCCCGTGGGAGCGGGGCGCCGCATTACAATGTCGCCCATGACGCAAACAGTGCTCCTCGCCATCGATACGTCGACCGAATACTGCTCGGTCGCGCTGCTGCGCTCGGCCCACGCCGATGACGCCGTTTCCACCCCGCAAACCTGGGTCCGCCACGAGCTGACGGGCGCCGTGTCGAGCACGCGCGTGCTGCCGGCCATCCAGGACCTTTTCGCCGAATCGGGCCTGACGCTCGCCGATTGCGCCGCGATCGCGTTCGGCGCCGGCCCCGGCTCGTTCACGGGCCTGCGTACCGCGACGGGCATCACCCAGGGTCTCGCGTTCGGGCGCGGGCTGCCGGTCGTGCCGATCGGCACGCTGCTCGCATGCGCCGAGCACGCGCGGCTGCGCGCGCCTGGCACGACCCGCGTGCTGGCCGCGCTGGACGCGCGGATGGATGAAACCTACTGGGCGGATTTCGCGTGGGACGACAGCACCGGCGACTGGCGTACGCTGCATCCGGCCTCGCTCGACGCGCCGGGCGCCGTCGGCTTGCCGGATGTGCCGTTCACGCTTGCGGGCAATGCGGCCGCCGCGTTCGGTGCGCAGTTGCCGGCTGCGGCGCGCGCGGCCGTGA